>JBASTF010000702.1:0-6859 GCA_049274755.1 Rubrivivax sp.
CCGCCCGGCTGCCAGCAGGCCATCGCGATGCTGGACGCGATGGCGGCGCTGAAGCCGCCGCAGCGCCGGCTGGCGGCACGGCAGTTGCTGGCGCCGTCCTGACCCCGTCTTGACCTATGCTGGCGCCATGCTGATCCACAACGCCACGTTGCCCGACGGCCGCAGCGGCATGGACTTGCTGGTGCAGGCCGGCCGCATCGCCGCTGTCGGCCCGCAACTCAGTGCGCCCGAGGGTGTGCCCGTCATCGACGCCGAAGGCTGGTTGCTGAGCCCGCCCTTTGTCGACGCGCACTTCCACATGGACGCGACGCTGAGCTACGGCCTGCCGCGTGTCAACGCCAGCGGCACCCTGCTCGAAGGCATCGCGCTGTGGGGCGAGCTGAAGCCGCAGCTGACGCAGCAGGCGCTGGTCGACCGTGCCTTGCAGTACTGCGACTGGGCGGTGGCCAAGGGCCTGCTGGCCATCCGTTCCCATGTCGATGTCTGCGACGACAGGCTGCTGGCCGTCGAGGCGCTGCTGCAGGTGAAGCAGCAGGTGAAGCCTTATCTCGACCTGCAGCTGGTGGCCTTCCCGCAAGACGGTGTGCTGCGCGCGCCCGGCGCGCTGGCCAACCTGAAGCGTGCGTTGGACCGCGGTGTCGACGTCGTCGGCGGCATCCCGCATTTCGAACGCACGATGGCCGATGGCGCCGAGAGCGTGCGCCTGCTCTGCGAGCTGGCGGCCGACCGTGGGCTGCCGGTGGACATGCACTGCGACGAAAGCGACGACCCGCATTCGCGCCATGTCGAGACCCTGGCCTTCCACACACAGCGCCTGGGCCTGCACGGCCGTGTGACCGGCTCGCACCTGACGTCCATGCACTCGATGGACAACTACTACGTCAGCAAGCTGCTGCCGCTGATGGCCGAGGCGCAGCTGCATGCGGTGGCCAACCCGCTGATCAACATCACGCTGCAGGGCCGGCACGACAGCTACCCGAAACGCCGCGGCATGACGCGGGTGCCCGAACTGCTGGCCGCCGGCGTCAACGTCGGCTTCGGTCACGACTGCGTGATGGACCCCTGGTACTCGCTGGGCTCGGGCGACATGCTGGAAGTGGCGGCCATGGGCCTGCATGTGGCGCAGATGACCTCGTTGGCCGGCATGCGCCAGTGTTTCGACGCCGTCACGACGAACAGCGCACGCATCCTGGGCTTGCAGGGTTATGGACTGGAGCCAGGCTGCCGGGCCGATTTCTTGCTGCTGCAGGCCCGCAGCCCGGTGGAGGCCATCCGCCTGCGCGCGCAGCGCCTGCTGGTGGTGCGCGGCGGTGAAGTGCTGGCCCGCGCTGCACCGGCAAGCAGCGTGCTGAACCTGCCCGGGCGCCCGGGCAGCGTGGATTTCACGCGACACCGCTGACCTGGGGGGCGGCGTCCTGGGGGGCTTCGATAGAATGAACCGACCCAGGGAAGTCTGCAGTCGCCACGCACAATGAAGCTCATCGGTTCACTCACAAGCCCCTACGTGCGCAAGGTGCGCGTTGTGATGGCCGAGAAGAAGCTCGACTTCCAGCTGGTGCTGGAAGACGTGTGGGGCACCGAGGCGGTGCTCAAGTCCAACCCGCTGGGCAAGGTGCCCTGCCTGGTGATGGAAGGCGGCGAAGCGGTCTTCGACTCGCGTGTCATCGTCGAATACCTCGACACGCTGAGCCCCGTGGGCAAGCTGATCCCGCCGCCGGGCCGTGAACGCATCGAGGTGCGCACCTGGGAAGCGCTGGCCGACGGTGTGCTGGACGCGTCCATCCTGGCGCGGCTGGAAGCCAACTGGGCGGGCCGTGCCGATGGTGAACGCTCACAGGCCTGGATCGATCGCCAGATGAGCCGTGTGCATGCCAGCGTCAAGGCCATGAGCCAGGGCCTGGGCGACAAGCCCTGGTGCTCGGGCAACCACTTCACGCTGGCCGACATCGCCGTCGGCTGCGCGCTGGGTTACCTGGACTTCCGCTTCGCCGGCATCGATTGGCGCAGCGAGTCCCCGAACCTGGCCAGGCTGTACGAGAAGCTGGCAGCGCGCCAGAGTTTCATCGACACGCTGCCGCAGCCCTAGCGTTCACAGGCCCTCGGCCTGCGGCTGGAAGCTGTTGCTGCTGGCCAGCGGCCAGTACAGCTTGTAGACGTTGTGCGGCCAGTCGCCGCGGCCTTCCGCGGCGGCCAGCAGTTCACCCGGTTTCACGAAGGTCAGCTGGTTGGCCAGCAGCCGCACTTCGCCACCGTCGCTGCGGCGCACGATGTGGGCGGCGGTGATGCGGTTCGGGTGGTCCAGCCCCGCGGCCTGCACCAGTTCCTGCAGCGCCTTCAGCGTGTGCTGGTGGAAGCGGTAGACACGTTCGGTCTTGTCGGGCACCACCAGGGCCTTCTGGCGCTGCGGGTCTTGCGTCGTCACGCCGGTGGGGCAGGCGCCGGTGTGGCAGCTCTGCGCCTGGATGCAGCCCAGCGCAAACATGAAGCCACGCGCCGCGTTGCACCAGTCGGCACCCAGCGCCATCATGCGTGCGATGTCGAAGGCGCCGATGACCTTGCCGGCGCAGCCGATCTTCACGCGCTCGCGCAGGTTCAGGCCGACCAGCGTGTTGTGCACCAGCAGCAGGCCTTCCTGCAGCGGCGCGCCGACATGGTCGGTGAACTCCAGCGGCGCCGCACCGGTGCCGCCTTCGGCGCCATCGACGACGATGAAGTCCGGCACGATGCCGGTTTCCAGCATGGCCTTGGCGATGGCGAACCATTCCCAGGGGTGGCCGATGCAGAGCTTGAAGCCTGTGGGTTTGCCGCCCGACAGCGTGCGCAGCTTCTCGATGAACTGCAGCATCTGCGCCGGTGTCTCGAACGCGGCATGGCGCGACGGGCTGATGCAGTCCGTGCCCACCGGCACCCCACGCGCGGCGGCGATCTCGGGCGTCACCTTCGGCCCCGGCAGCACACCGCCATGGCCGGGCTTGGCACCCTGGCTGAGCTTCAGCTCGATCATCTTCACCTGCGGGTCGCGGGCGTTGTCGACGAAACGTTCCTCGCTGAAGCCGCCGTCGTTGTTGCGGCAGCCGAAGTAGCCGCTGCCGATCTCCCAGATCAGGTCGCCGCCGTTGGCGCGGTGGTGCACGCTGATCGAGCCTTCGCCGGTGTCGTGTGCAAAACCGCCCTTCTTCGCACCGCCGTTCAGCGCCAGGATGGCATTGGCGCTGAGGGCGCCGAAGCTCATCGCCGAGATGTTGAAGATGCTGGCGTCGTAGGGCTGGGTGCAGGAACTGCCGCCGTCGCCGATGCGCACGCGGAAGTCGTGGCCGGCCAGCGCCGTCGGCGCGATCGAGTGGTTGATCCACTCGTAGCCCTCGGCATGCACGTCGAGCTGGGTGCCGAAGGGGCGTTTGTCGGAATCGCCCTTGGCGCGCTGGTAGACCAGGCTGCGCTGCTGGCGCGAAAACGGCGCCGCTTCGTTGTCGCTCTCGATGAAGTACTGGCGCAGCTCGGGGCGGATGAACTCGAGCAGAAAACGCAGGTGGCCGATGACCGGGTAGTTGCGCAGCACCGAGTGGCGGGTCTGGTGCGTGTCGCGCCAGCCCAGCAGCACGAGGAGCAGGCACAGCAGGGCCACTGCGCCACCGCTGCCGAAGGCCACCCAGGTGAAGGCGCCGAGCAGCAGCCCGACGGCCGACAGCAGCCAGACGATGTAGCGCACCGGGAAGTGCTGGTCGATGTGGTTCAGCCAGGCATGCATGCGGCGGTTCTCAGCGTTGGAAAAAACCGAGCAGGGCTGCGGCCGTTTCGGCCGGCAGTTCCTCGGGGATGAAATGGCCGGCCGGCAGGGCCTGCCCGGACACCTGGCCGGCGCATTGTGCGCGCCACAGGGCCAGCGGGTCGAACAGCCGGTGCACGATGCCGCGCTCTCCCCAGAGCACGAGCAGGTCGCAGGCGACCCGTTGCCCGGCTGCGCGCGAAACGCGGTCGTGTTCGAGGTCGATGCCGGCCGCGGCGCGGTAGTCCTCGCAGGCGCCGTGGATGGCGTCTGGCGTGCAGAAGTTGCGTTCGTACTCGGCCATGGCTTCG
The DNA here is from genome assembly GCA_049274755.1 of Rubrivivax sp. Taxonomy (GTDB): domain Bacteria; phylum Pseudomonadota; class Gammaproteobacteria; order Burkholderiales; family Burkholderiaceae_C; genus Rubrivivax. The sequence continues at coordinate 4,078 of JBASTF010000702.1, forward strand.
GGTTCGATGTAGGCCGTGCCGGCCGAGCCCCAGCCGCCGAGCTTGGCATGCAGGTATTGCCTGGCGCAGCCCTCGATCATCATCTCCGGCAGCGGATGCGGCTGGATCAGGTGGAACCAGTGGTAGTAGGCCTTGGCAAACGCCAGGTCGGTGGCGGCATACATGTCGAAGGTCGGCGCGATGTCGATGACACAGAGCCCGGCCACTGCAGCCGGGTGGTCCAGCGCCAGCCGGTGTGCCACACGTCCGCCGCGGTCGTGCCCGGCGACAAAAAAGCGTTCATGGCCCAGTTGCTGCATCAAGCCCACCAGGTCAGCGGCCATGCGGCGCTTGCTGTAGTTGGCGTGGTCGGGTTCACCACGCGGTTTGCCGCTGCGGCCATAACCACGCAGGTCGGGCAGCACCAGGCGGAAGTGCGGCGCCAGCGCCTGCGCCACACGCTGCCACAGCACATGGCTTTGCGGGAAACCATGCACCAGCAGCAGCGGCGGCGCACCGGGCCGGCCGCCGGCGCGGGCATGCAGGCGCAGGCCGTCGACATCGTGATCGGCGGCTTCGAAGCCGTGGAACCAGGGGCGTTGGCTGTCCATGGCCCAGCATAGCGCGCTGGCTATACTGCGCCGCCCCGGATGTCCCCCATGGCTGCCACAGGACGCGTCACCACCCAGAGCCTGCATTTCGCCGAAGCGTTGCCGCTGCGCAGCGGCGCCGTGCTCGCCGACTACACGCTGGTCTACGAGACCCATGGCAGGCTGAACGCCGACAAGAGCAATGCGGTGCTGGTGTGCCATGCGCTGAATGCCAGCCACCACGTGGCCGGCACCGACGACAGTGGCGCGCTGGGCTGGTGGGACAACCTGATCGGCCCCGGCAAGCCGCTGGACACCGACCGCTTCTTCGTCATCGGCGTCAACAACCCGGGTTCGTGTTTCGGCAGCACCGGGCCCATGCACCTGAACCCGGCCACCGGCCGTGTCTACGGCGCCGACTTCCCGGTGGTGACGGTGGAAGACTGGGTCGACGCGCAGGCGCGCCTGGTGCGGCGCCTGGGCATCACGCAGCTGGCTGCGGTGCTGGGCGGCAGCCTGGGTGGCATGCAGGCCCTGGCCTGGACGCAGCGCCATCCGCAGCAGGTGCGGCACTGCATCGCCGTGGCCACGGCACCCAACCTCAGCGCGCAGAACATCGCGTTCAACGAGGTGGCGCGCCGCGCCATCGTCACCGATCCCGACTTCCACGGCGGCCACTTCTACGCCCAGGGTGTGGTGCCCAAACGCGGCCTGCGTGTGGCACGCATGATCGGCCACATCACGTATTTGTCGGACGATGCGATGGAGCAGAAATTCGGCCGTGAACTGCGGGCCGCCGAGCTGGGCTATTCGACGCAGGAGATCGAATTCCAGATCGAGAGCTACCTGCGCCACCAGGGCGACAAGTTCAGCGAGTACTTCGACGCCAACACCTACCTGCTGATCACACGGGCGCTGGACTACTTCGACCCGGCGCGTGAACACGGCGGCGACCTGGCGCGGGCCTTCGCCGCGGCGCGTGCCCACAAGTTCCTGCTCGTCAGCTTCACGACCGACTGGCGGTTTTCGCCGGCGCGCAGCCGCGAACTCGTCAAGGCCCTGGTCGACAACAACATCGCCGTCAGCTACGCCGAGATCGACGCACCGCATGGCCACGACGCCTTCCTGCTCGACGACCCGCGTTACCACGCGGTGATGCGTGCCTACTTCGAGCGCATCGATGTCTGAACGCCGCGACCTGGAGATCATCGCCGACCTGGTGCCGGCCGGCAGCCGTGTGCTCGACCTGGGCTGCGGCAGCGGCGAGCTGCTGGCCCATCTGCAGCGGCACAAGGGCTGCAGCGGCTATGGCGTGGAGATCGACGACCAGAACGTGCATGCCTGCGTGCAGCGCGGTGTCGAGGTCGTCCAGCTCAACCTGGAAGACGGGCTGGCGCTGTTCGAGGACCGCAGCTTCGACGTCGTGCTGCAGCTGGACACGCTGCAGCACCTGAAGAACACCGAACGCATGCTGCGCGAGACGGCGCGTGTGGGCCGCATCGGCATCCTCAGCTTCCCGAACTTCGCGCACTGGCCCAACCGCCTGCATGTGGCCATGGGCCGCATGCCGGTGACCAAGACCCTGCCCTACGAGTGGTACGACACGCCCAACATCCGCGTCGGCACCTTTGCCGACTTCGAGGTGCTGGCGCACAAGTCGGGCCTGCAGGTGACCGACAGCTTCGGCCTGCAGAACGGCGCCGTCGTGCGCCGCTGGCCCAACCTGCTGGCCAGCGTGGCGGTGTTCCGCTTCGAGCGGCGCTGACGGGTTTCAGGCGGCAGGCTGGTCGTCGTTCCAGGCGCGCAGCGTCACGCTGAACACCGAGCCCTGGCCGGGCTTGCTCTGCACGGTGATGGCACCGCCCATGGCCTCGACCAGCTGCTTGGCCAGCGCCAGGCCGAGGCCGGTGCCGGCCACCGGCGAATGCTGGGCGCCGGCACGTTCGAAGGGCGTGAACAGCCGCGCCAGCTGCAGCGTGTCCATGCCCTGGCCGGTGTCGCTGACGCTCAGCGTGACGACGTCGCCGAAGCTCGTGGCACCCACCAGCACACGGCCGCCGCTGCGGTTGTACTTGATGGCGTTGGACAGCAGGTTGCTGGCCACCTGCTTCAGCCGTGTCGGGTCGCCCTGCACCGCCAGCGGCGTGGCCGGCAGGCCGTCGACGAAGTCGACGCCGGCGGCCGCGGCTTCGCCGGCATGCATGGACCAGGCG
>JBASTF010000703.1:0-1624 GCA_049274755.1 Rubrivivax sp.
GGCAGGTAGTGCTGCCAGTCGTAGACGACGTGGTCGCGGTCGACGGCGCGAGCGTGCTCAGCCACGACGCTCTGATCGGCGACGATGACGATGCGCTCGGGATACAGCCGCACGCTGACGCGATGGCCGGCCAGTCGGCACGGCACCGAGTAGCGGTTGCGGGCGACCGACACTAGGCTCGTGCTCGACACCCGCGCCGGCAGCTCGACATAGCCATCAAACGGCGTAGGCATCGGCATCAGCTGTGGCTGCTCGTGCTCCCAGGCCTCGCGGATCGTCATGCCGGAAAAGTCCGGGTGCGGCGCTGACCAGGCCTCCATGCACTGGGTTGCCAGCCAGACATTGAGCTCGGCGAAGCTGCCGAATCGCTGCTGCGTGGCGTCGAGCCAGATCCGGCGACGGGCATCCTGCACGCCTTTCTCGACGCGACCCTTCTCCCAGCCGGAGGCGACGTTGCAGAAGTCGGGATCGAAGAGATAGTGCGCCGTCATCGCCGCGAAGCGCGCGTTGACGACGCGCCCGCGATCCTTGCGCGGGGTCTGGTCGACGGCCGTCTTCATGTTGTCGTAGATGCCGCGCCGGGCGACCCCGCCCAGACCGGTCAGGCAGCGCGTGTGCGCGTCGAAGAGCATCTCGTGCCCTTGGCTCGGATAGGCCACGAGCCAGAAGGCGCGGGAAGCGCATAGCTTCATGTGCGCCAGCTGTACCTTGCGCCAGATGCCGCCGATCACGAGGTGCTCCTCGCTCCAGTCAAACTGGAAGGCCTCACCCCAGGTAAACGTCAGCGGCACGTAGGCCGCTCGGGCGCTGACCGCGCCCAGCTCGGCGCGCCAGGCGCGGACAAACTCGGTGACGCGCGCGTAACTGCCGGTAAAGCCCTGGTCCTTGAGCTGCGCGTGCAGCTTCAGCGCGGTGCGCCGCTCACGACGCGGACGGCGCGCATCGGCCTCCAGCGCCTTGCGCAGCCACTGCTCGTGATCGGCGATCTTCTTGGGGCCGGCAGGGCGCCGGTACTTCATCTCGCTGCGGGTCGGCTCCCGCAGCCACGTCTTGATCGTGTTTCTCGACAGGCTCGTGCGGCGTGCGATCTCGCTGATCGACAGCCCGTCCCGCAGCCGCATCCTGCGGACTTTCGCGTATGTCGCCATGGTGTGCACCTCTTCTCCCTGCTGGGTCTTAAACCCCGCAGGCTAGGTCGGAACACCCTGGTCAATTTTCCGCGAGCAGATCCTCGATTTGCTGGTCAGTTTTCAGCGAGCGGCAACACATCAAGCCGGGTCGCCAGGACATCGAAGTCGTCAGGGGCCGGCAGGGAGAAGAGGTCGGCCTGTACTTCACCCATCGGCAGGCCCTTGATGACCGGCTTGGACTCTCCCCAGGTCGCTGCGAGCTGGAGTCGGGCGCTATCGAGTTCAGCCTCGGCGCGGCGCTGGTCCAGCCGGGCACGGTCCAGGGCGATGCGAGCCCGGTCCAGTTCGGCATGGGGCGACTTGGCGGCATCCACGCGTCGCTGTGCCCCGTTGACCGTCTGCTGTGCCAGCTGCGCCGCCTTTCGCGCCAGCTGCAGTTGCTCCTGCTGCGTCGCCACCGTGATGAAGCGGCGGGTGACCTCGGCCAGTACGTC
>JBASTF010000704.1:0-1689 GCA_049274755.1 Rubrivivax sp.
GCCCTGGGCGGCCGCAGCTTCGTGCTGACGACGACGCTGCGTGTGCTGCCGCAGATCGCCGAGGCGCTGCGCGACGAGGCCGAGGCCAACGGCCACGGCCTGGAACTGCTGGTGCAGGGCACGCAGCCGCGGCGTGCGCTGCTGCAGCGTTTCGGCGACGGCCGTGGCTGTGTGCTGCTGGGCTCGCAGAGCTTCTGGGAAGGCATCGACAAACCCGGCGACGCGCTGCAATGTGTGCTGATCGACAAACTGCCGTTCCCGCCGCCGAACGACCCGCTGGTCGAGGCCCGCGTGAAGCAGCTGAAGGCGCAGCAGCGCGATGCCTTCAACGACTACTTCGTCGCCGAGGCCGCGGTGTCGCTGAAGCAGGGCGCCGGGCGTTTGATCCGCACCGAAAGCGACCGCGGTCTGCTGGTGGTCTGCGACCCGCGCATGCGCCAGATGGGTTACGGCCGCCGGCTGCGTGCGGCGCTGCCGGCGATGGGCTGGCTGGACAGCGAAGAAGACGCGCTGGCCTGGCTGGACGAACTGGCCGCCGACCACTACTGAGGCCGCGCGCAGGGCGCGGGGCAGCGGCTTGCGGCTGCCGAAGGACCGGCCGCGATACCAGCGGCCGGGCGGCTGGAGATTCAGCGCCGGTGCATCACCACAGCTGCCACCAGGCGCGGCGCCCTGCGGCCAGACCTCCGCTGAGGAAGCGGCTCTGCGGGTAGTTCTGGCGCAGCACGCGGTCGGCGTCGTCGCGCAGCGTCGTCAGCTCGAGCTTGTCGTAGGCCTGCACCAGGATGTACAGCGCTTCTTCGACGGACGGCGAGAACTGGAACTCGGTCACCGCCTGCTGCGCGCGGTTGGCGGCGGCCACGTAGGCGCCGCGGCGCAGGTAGTAGCGCGCCACATGGACTTCGTACGCCGCCAGCGAATTGACGATGTAGTCCATGCGCTTCTTCGCATCGTCGCTGTACTTCGAGGCCGGGAACTGGTCCACCAGCTGCTTGAAGGCCTGCCAGGCGTCGCGCGCCGCACGCTGGTCGCGTTCGGACAGGTCCTGGCCCGAGATGCTGCCGAACAGGCCCAGGTCTTCGTTGAAGTTGATCACGCCGCGCAGGTACAGCGCGTAGTCCAGCGCCGGGCTCGAGGGGTTCAGCTTGATGAAGCGCTCGATGGTGCTCAGCGCCTGGGCCTTCTCCGAGGTCTTCCAGTACAGGTAGGCCAGGTCCAGTTGTGCCTGCTGCGCGAGCAGCGTGCCGGCGGCCAGGCCTTCGACCCGTTCCAGCGACTTGATCGCACGGTCGTAGCCGCCGGAGTCCATGTCCTCCTTGGCGTCGGCATACAATTTTTGGGCGGTCAGCCCCGAGGCCTCGTCCTTCGGCGTCGAGCCACAACCGGCGAGCAGGAACGCCAGGCACAACAGGGCCAGCGGCTTGAACAGCGCGGGGCGCCACGACAGGGAGAGCGTCATCGGGAATCGGGCGAGCCAGGAACGAAAGACCGCGGATTATAGGGAGGCCTCCCCGGCCGACGACGAAGCCGCGGACGAGGCGGCCGGCACGGTCGACACCCGCGAGGGCAGCGTCGCCACCGGCCAGCACGGCGAGCGCCTGGACAAGGTGCTGGTGGCGCTGGCGCCGGAGTTCTCGCGCAGCCACCTGCAGCACCTGATCGCCCTCGGCCACGTGCGGGTGGACGGGC
>JBASTF010000705.1:0-7435 GCA_049274755.1 Rubrivivax sp.
GGCTCGATGCGCTCGACCAGGCGCGTCAAGCGCTCCAGGTGCCAGGCATCGAGCCCGGCCGCCGAGCCCAGCGACAGGCCCACACCATGCAGGCTGACGGCGTCGCGCTCGCGCACACGCTGCAGCACGTCGAGCGCCGCGCCGCCGTCGGCGAAGAAGTTCTCGGAATGCACCTCGACGAAGGGCAGCGGCGCCCGGGCCGCATGCCAGTCCGCGTAGTGCGGCTGGCGCAGTCCGATGCCGCAGTGCATGCCGGTCTCCTCCTTGCCTCGCCGGGGTTCACTTCTTCATCGTCGTCATCTTGGCTTCGGCTTCGCTCTTGCCCTTCATGTCCTTGCAGGTGCCCTTGGCCACGTACTTCCACTCGTCGGCGCCGTTGTCGACCTTGGACTGGCCGGCGCAGGAATGGCTGCCCGAGAGGTTGGCGCAATCGTTCTGGCCGGCCTTGGCGATGCCGAAACACTTCTCCTTGCCCTTGTCCTGGGCGGCGGCCTGGCCGACGAGGCCGAGGGCCAGCGCCGAAGCGAGCGCGGAAGAGAGGATCAGACGCTGGTTGTTCATGGGAACTCCTGGTTCGGTGGATGTGCTTGCCGGCAGCGCCGATCGCGCCGACCACCGATAGTCGGGCGTCAGCGACAGTCCTTACACTGCGGCGTCATGTGTCATTGTCCCGCGGCCGCATGAGCGGCAATCACAGCTTCTCCAGCCAGGTGCAGGCGCTGCGGCCGCAGCTGCTGCGCTTCGCACGCGCCCAGCTGCGCAACGACGCCTGGGCCGAAGACGCGGTGTCCGACACCTTGCTGGCCGCGCTGGAAAAGCCGCAGGCCTTTGCCGGCGCTTCGCAGCTGAAGACCTGGCTGGTCGGCATCCTGAAGCACAAGCTGATCGACCAGCTGCGCCGCCACAGCCGCGAGGCCTCGTTGACCAGCGACGACGACAACGCCGATCTCGACGAACTGCTGTTTGCCGCCGACGGCCACTGGCGCGAAGCGCCGAAGGACTGGGGCGACCCCGAACACGCGTTCCGCGAGCGCGAGTTCTTCCAGATGCTGGAAACCTGCGTGCAGCACCTGCCTGGTGTGCAGGGCCGTGTCTTCATGATGCGCGAGTGGCTGGAGCTGGAAACCGACGAGATCTGTAAGGAGCTGGCCATCACGCCGACCAACCTCTGGGTGCTGCTGCACCGTGCCCGGCTGCGTTTGCGCGATTGCCTGCAGCGGGCCTGGTTCGACGGCCGCACTCCGGAAACCGCCCGATGAAAACCACGCTGAGCTGCCGCGAAGTGACCCGCCTCGTGCTCGAAGGCGAAGACCGCCATCTGCGCCTGAGCGAACGGCTGGGCGTGCGTGTGCACATGCTGGTCTGCAAGGCCTGCCCGACCGTCGCGCGCCAGATGCAGCTGATGCGCGGCGCGATGGGCCGCTGGAAAGACGACGGCAACGGCGACGAGCCGCAGCGCTGAACGGCCTCAGGCCACCGTGCCGCCGGCCAGCTTCAGGTCGGCCTGCGTCGCCAGCGCAGTGGCAATCGCCACACGCAGCCCGGCCAGCATCGTTTCCAGCGCCAGGCTGGGTGGTGTCACGGCCAGGCCCTGGTGCGCCGCCTGTGCCGGCAGCAGCGGCAGGTGCACAAAGCCGCCACGGGTGCCGGGCCAGGCCTGCAGGCTGTGCATCAGGCCGTAGAAGACATGGTTGCAGACGAAGGTGCCGGCACTCTGCGACACCGACGCCGGACAGCCGGCCTCGCGCAGCGCGGCGACGATGGCCTTGATCGGCAAGGTCGAGAAGTAGGCGGCGGGGCCGCCGGCCACCACCGGCAGGTCCACGGGCTGGGCGCCCGCGTTGTCGGCGATGCGTGCATCGTCGACATTGATCGCGATGCGTTCGACGCTGAAGTCGCTGCGCCCCGCGGCCTGGCCCAGCGCCAGCACCAGCTGGGGCCTGTGCTGCGCCAGCGCCGCCTGCAGCACCCGCAGCGCGCTGCCGAACACACAGGGCAGTTGCAGCGCCAGCACCGGCACGCCGGCGATCCGCGCGCCGTGCACGGCCTCGGCCACCCGCCAGGACGGATTGAGGGTCTCGCCGCCGAAGGCTTCGAAACCGGTGACGAGGACGGGCGCTGGGTGCTCGGGCATGGGCATGGGCATGGGCATGGGCATAATTCTGCTTAAGTTCAGCCGCGCAGCCTGTCCAGGCAATGATCGCCATCTTCACTTCTGCCGACCAGGGCATCCTGCGCCTGCGGCCCAAGGCCACGGTCGAAACGCTACTGCTGGCCACCAGCCTGTTCTGGGCCGCGGCCGTGAACCGCCCTTTCTTCGCCGCTGCGCTGAAGGGGCAGGAGCAAGGCGCCCTGGTGTTTGCGCTGGCGCTGTTTGCCGGCCTGGTGGCGCTGCACTTCCTGCTGCTGGCGCCCTGGGCCACGCGGCACAGCACAAAACCGCTGCTGGCCCTGCTGATCGTGACCACCGCCGCTGCCAGCTTCTTCATGCAGCGCCTGGGCATTTATCTCGACCCCTCGATGCTGCAGAACGTGCTGCGCACCGACAGCCACGAAGCCGGCGAACTGCTGGTCTGGTCATTGCTGCCGCACCTGCTGCTGTATGCCGGGCTGCCCTTGCTGCTGCTGTGGCGTGTGCAGCTCGTGCCGCGCCGCAGCTGGCTCAAGACCCTGGGCTGGCGCCTGGCGGCGATGGCTGCGGCGCTGCTGCTGCTGGTCGGCGCCGTGCTGGCGCAGTTCCAGCCGCTGGCCTCGCTGATGCGCACGCAGAAGGAAGTGCGCTACCTCATCACGCCGGCCAACTACCTGTGGTCGCTGGCGTCGGTGGCGGGGCTGAACGCACGCGCCGCCGCCGGACCCAAGCAGACCTTGGGGCTGGACGCCAGGCCCGGCCCGCTGGCCGCCGCCCGCAGCAAGCCATTGGTGGTGTTGATGGTGGTCGGCGAAACCGCACGCGCCGCGAACTGGGGGCTGAACGGCTATGCGCGCCAGACCACACCCGAACTGGCGGCACTGCCTGTCATCTCCTTTGGCGAGGTCACCAGCTGCGGCACCAACACCGAAGTCTCGCTGCCCTGCATGTTCGCCCCGGTGGGCCGGCGCAACTACGACGAAACCAGGATCCGCGGCAGCGAGTCGCTGCTGCCGCTGCTGCAGCGCGCCGGCGTCGGCGTGCTGTGGCGCGACAACCAGTCGGGCTGCAAGGGCGTCTGCGACGGGGTGCCCAGCGAGCAGATGCAGGACCTGAACCCGCCTGGCCTGTGCAGCGACGGCCGCTGCCTGGACGAAGCCCTGCTGCAGGGGCTGGACGAGAAGCTGGCCGCGGCAGGCCACACACAACCCGGCACGCAGCTCATCGTGATGCACCAGCTGGGCAACCACGGCCCGTCCTACTTCCGCCGCTACCCACCGGCCTTCGAGCGCTTCCAGCCGGCCTGCCGCAGCGACGACCTGCGCCGGTGTTCGCAGCAGGAGATCGTCAACGCCTACGACAATGCCCTGCTCTACACCGACCATGTGCTGGCACGTGCCATCCAGACGCTGCGTGCCCGTGCGGGCCAGGTCGACAGCGCGCTGCTCTACGTGTCCGACCACGGCGAATCGCTGGGCGAAAACAATCTCTACCTGCACGGCCTGCCTTACAGCATCGCGCCGCTGGTGCAAAAACGCGTGCCGATGCTGCTGTGGCTGTCCGACGGCTTCGCCAGCGCCAGTGGCATCGATGCCGACTGCCTGCGCCAGCGCGCCACGCAGCCGGCGGCCCACGATCACTTGTTTCACACGCTTCTGAGCCTGCTCGACGTGCAGACCGGCGTGCACGACACCGACTGGGATCTGACACGCAGTTGCCGCCGCAGTTCGGCGACCCCATGAGCCCCTGGCGCCGCAGCGACGGCTGGATCACGGTACTGGCCCTGCTGGCCTTGCTGGCCTGGGACAGCAGCGGCCTGGACCTGGCGCTGACACGGGCCTGGGGTGGCGCGGCGGGTTTCCCCTGGCGCGAACACTGGCTGACCGCCCGTGTGCTGCACGATGGCGGCCGCTGGCTGGGTTTCGGCCTGCTGCTTGCCCTGCTGCTGAACCTGCGCTGGCCCTGGACAGCGGGCCTGGATGCCGGTGCACGCTGGCGCTGGCTGCTCACCACGCTGGCCATCCTGCTGCTGGTGCCGCTGCTGAAGAAGGCCAGCGCCACCAGTTGCCCCTGGGAGCTGGCCGAATTCGGTGGCGGTGCCCGCTACGTTTCGCACTGGGCGCTGGGCCTGGCCGATGGCGGCCCGGGGCATTGTTTCCCCTCGGGCCACGCCACCGCGGTCGTGGCCTTTTTCAGCGGTTGGTTTGCGCTGCGCGACGCGCACCCGCGGCTGGCCCGGGTCTGGCTGGCGCTGGTCTGCCTGCTGGCGCTGGCCTTCGGCTGGGCGCAGATGGCACGCGGCGCTCACTATGCCAGCCACACGCTGTGGTCGGCCTGGCTGTGCTGGACGCTTGCGCTGCTGCTGATGGTGGCCTGGCGCCGCCGCAGCGGGCTCAGAGCCGCTCCTGCCCGGCAACGGTGATGTTGGTTTCCGACGCCGGCAGCAGGTCGCGCTGGCTGTTGTCGACAAAGCGCAGCCGCAGCCTGTAGCTGCCGTTGGGCAGGGCCAGCGTCGTCTGCGTGGCGCCGTTGTTCAGCGCCTGGGTGCGCACCAGGGCACCGTCCTTCAGCAGGTCCAGCACGAAGCGGCCTGTGCGCTCGATCACCTGGCCTTCGGCGCAGACGCCGTAGCCGTCGACGCCGAAACGCAGGTTGAAGGGGCTGCTCAGCGTCTCGCCGTCGCGCACGTTGACGATGGACACCCAGTCACCCGGCGGCTTGGGCCGCGCCAGTTCGTCCTGGTACCAGGCCGCGCAGCTGGCGTCGAAGTTGCGGCGGTCGATCTTCGGCGCCTGGGCCGTGCGTGGGCCGGTCACGTTGACGGTGATCTCGCGGCTGTAGACGAAGTGCGGCCGGTGTTCGTGGTCGGCAAACAGCAGGCGCAGCGTGTGCGGGCCGGGCGGCAGGTCGAGCACGGCCTGGGTCTGGCCCTTGCCGAAGTGCTTGTGGTGGTCGCTGAACGGGATCTTCTCGGTGACGAAGGCCGGCAGCGGCGTGTCCACCAGCAGGTGGTGGTGGCCGGTGCCCGGGTGCGGCTTGCCGGCCGGCGCCACGCCCATGCCGCGCACGGCGAACTCCACGAGGAAGGGCGCACGCACGCTGTCGCCATGGCGCAGGTTGGAGAAGTCCACGACCGTGGGCTCGCGCATGTTCACGCGTGTTCGCTCGGCGGTGTGGCGCAGCCAGCAGCTGCGCTCCAGCTCGTCCTGCGGCAGCGGTGCGGCCTGCGACAGGGCCGGCACCAGCAGGCCCATCGAGAGGCCAAATGCAGCAGCGGCGAGGGTCGGTTGCATCGGCCCGGATGTTATCCGGGCTCGCCGCAACCGCCACCCCCCGGCGTGCAGATGACGAAAACATCCCCGGGCGCCATCTCGGCCGAACCGATGTGGCCCAGGGCCTCGACACGGCCGTCGGCACGTTCGACGCGGTTCTCGCCCAGCTGGCCCGCGGCGCCGCCGGCCATGCCGAAAGCCGGCACGCTGCGGCCGTTGCTGAGGATGCTGGCCGTCATCGCCTCGAGGAAGCGCACACGCCGCACACCGCCGTCGCCACCGGCCCAGCGACCGGCACCGCCGCTGCCGGTGCGGACCTCGTAGCTGTCCAGCCGCACCGGGAAGCGGAACTCCAGCACCTCGGGGTCGGTGAGCCGCGAGTTCGTCATGTGGGTCTGCACGACCGAGGTGCCGGCAAACCCCGGCCCGGCGCCGCTGCCGCCGCTGATCGTCTCGTAGTACTGGTGGCGTGCATTGCCGAAGGTGAAGTTGTTCATCGTGCACTGGCTGGCCGCCATCACGCCCAGGGCGCCGTACAGCGCGTTGGTCACGCACATCGAGGTCTCGACGTTGCCGGCCACCACCGCCGCCGGCGGGTGGGGGTTCAGCATGCAGCCTTCGGGCACGATGACCTGCAGCGGCTTCAGGCAGCCGGCGTTCAGCGGGATCTCGTCGTTGACCAGGGTGCGGAAGACGTAGAGCACGGCCGCCATCGTCACCGCCTTCGGCGCGTTGAAGTTGTTCGGCAGCTGGGCGCTGGTGCCCCTGAAATCGATCGTCGCGCTGCGCGCGGCGGTGTCGACCTTGACGGTGACGCTGATCTGCGCGCCGTTGTCCAGCGGCAGCGTGAAGACCCCATCTTTCAGTGCCGTGATCACCCGCCGCACCGATTCCTCGGCGTTGTCCTGCACATGGCGCATGTAGGCCGCCACGGTCTCGCGGCCGAACTGCGCCACCATCGCCCGCAGTTCCTGCACGCCTTTTTCATTGGCGGCGATCTGCGCCCGCAGGTCGGCAATCGTCTGGTCGGGGTTGCGGGCCGGCCAGTCGCCCGAAGCCAGCTGTTCACGCAGCGCGGCCTCGCGCATCTCGCCGCCGCGCACCAGCAGGAAGTTGTCGAACAGCACACCTTCTTCGGCGATGCTCTTGCTGAACGGCGGCATCGAACCCGGCGTGCTGCCGCCGATGTCGGCATGGTGGCCTCGGCTGGCGACGTAGAACGAAGGCTTGGTGTCGCCCGGCTGCAAGTACACCGGTGTGACCACCGTCACGTCGGGCAGATGCGTGCCACCGTGGTAGGGGTCGTTCAGCACATAGACGTCGCCTTCCTGCATCACCGGGTTGCGCAAGATCACCGTCTTGATGCTCTCGCTCATCGAGCCCAGGTGCACCGGCATGTGCGGGGCGTTGGCGATGAGTTCGCCGGCGCCGCTGAACAGCGCGCAGCTGAAGTCCAGCCGCTCCTTGATGTTCACCGAGTAGGCGGTGTTCTGCAGGCGCAGCCCCATCTGCTCGGCGATGTTCATGAACAGGTTGTTGAACACCTCCAGCATCACCGGGTCGGCCTCGGTGCCGATGGCATGCTGCGTGGCCCGCGGCAGCACACGGGCCAGTTCCAGCGGGCCGGCGGCCGTCAGCGATGCACGCCAGCCCGGCTCCACCACCGTCGTCGCGTTTTTCTCGGCGATGATGGCCGGGCCGTCGATGCGGGCACCGGCGCGCAGCGACTCGCGCACAAACAGCCCGGCCTCGTGCCAGCTGCCGCAGTGCATGCGCACGGTGGCGTCGGGCGTGGCGCGGTACGGCGCCTCGGTGTGGGTGGCGGGCGCGTCGTAGCGTTCGCCGGCGGCCACGGCCTCCACCGACACCGCCTCGATGACCAGGGCCCGTCCCGGCATCAGGAAGGCGAAGCGCTGGCGGTAGCCGGCTTCGAACGCGGCGCGGATGCCCGCGGCATCGCCGAACGGCACCACCAGGGCCGTGTCCGTGCCCTGGTAGCGCAGGTGCACATGGCGGCGCAGCGCCAGCGCGG
>JBASTF010000706.1:0-1890 GCA_049274755.1 Rubrivivax sp.
GCCAAGCTGGTGAGTTTCGAGAATGGCGAGATTGCAATTCAGGTCGATTGCAAATCCACTATATCGCTAATTTTATTGGATAATTTTGGCGCACCCGAGAGGATTCGAACCTCTGGCCTCTGCCTTCGGAGGGCAGCGCTCTATCCAGCTGAGCTACGGGTGCTGATAGAGCGCGGCTCCTAGCAAGCCCGCGCGGCGCCAGCAATGGCCTATCGACCACGGGGCGGCGATGTGCGAAGCGGCGCCATGGGCATCGGGGACATAGCGTGACGCCATCCGAACAAAGCTGGCCGATGGCCGCCGATCTTTACGGCGAGATGCAGCTCGAGGCGAACCCGCCTCCGCGGCGCCGCTGGCGCAACTATCTACCCGGCATCCTCGTCACCGCCATCGCCGCGCTCGCCGCCGCGTGGCTCGCCGATCATTATGCCGCGCCGCTGGTGCTGATGGGGTTGCTCATCGGGCTCGCGATGAGCTTTCTATCGCAGGACAAGCGGACCCACGCCGGGCTCGACCTGATGTCGCAGACCGCGCTGCGCATCGGCATCGTGCTCGTCGGGGCGCGAATCACCGCCGAACAGCTCGTCGAACTCGGACCGCTACCCTTCGCGCTGCTTGTGGTCATCATGCTCGCGGTCATCCTTGTCACCGTCGCGAGCGCGCGGCTGTTCGCGCAGGATCGCCACGCAGCGCTGCTCGCGGGCGGCGCGACCGCCATTTGCGGCGCGTCGGCGGCGCTCGCGCTTTATTCGCTGATCGGCGACAAACGCGTCGATCAGGCGCGCTTCACGCTGACGCTCGTCGGGATCACCGTCGCGAGCGCGTTCGCGATGACGCTCTATCCGGTGCTGGCGGCGCAGCTCGGCCTGACCGATGCGCAGGCGGGATTCCTGATCGGCGCGTCGATCCACGACGTCGCGCAGGCGATCGGCGGCGGCTTTTCCTTTTCGCAGCCGGCGGGCGAGGTCGCGACGATCGTCAAGCTGACGCGCGTCGCGCTGCTCGCGCCGATGCTGATGCTCGTCGCGCTCTGGCTCGGCCGCAGCGGCGAAGGCGACGGCAAGAAGCGCATTCCGCTGCGTCTGCCTTGGTTCATCCTCGGTTTTCTTGGCGTCGCGGCGCTCAATTCACTGATCGCGATCCCCAAGATCGCGCAAGACGCAGCCGCTACGGGCGCACAGGCGCTGCTGCTGCTCGCGATCGTCGCCACAGCGATGAAAGCGCGGCTCCACTTGTTGCTCGATCAGGGATGGCGCAGTTTCGCGCCGATCATCGTCGCGACGGTGACGAGTTTCCTGCTCTCGCTCGCCGCCGCGCTCAGCCTGTGACGCCGTGACGTCACGGCAAGTAGCTGAAACACAAGCTCCGTCATTGCGAGGAGCGACGCGACGCGGCAATCCAGAATCGCGTAACCCGCCCTGGATTGCTTCGCTTCGCTCGCGATGACGAAAGTTATTGGCTCTTTGGCAAAGCCCAGCTGACGGTCAGCTGCGTTGCGCGGCGCGGGATGTCCAGCTTCGCCTCGCTGAAATTGACCTTTTCATTGGGCGGCAGCATCCGCACCGGCGGCTTGATCGTCCAGCTGTAGACGATCGTCCCCTGCGCATCGCGCAATTCGGCGAGGATCGGCGGCACACGCTGCTCGCGGTCGGTCGGGTTGATGATCACCCCCGACGCGGCGAAATAGATCGTCCCGTCGGCCAGCTCGCGATGATCCTGGTTCGGCGGCAGCTCGATGACCAGATCGGGCTCGTCGACCCCGCCCGGCAGGCCCAGACCCTGCGCCCAGCCCGGCAGGCCGAAATACATCAGCCCTCCGGTCGCCGTGAGCATCAGCGCCGCCGCGCTCGCGGCGATGATCGTCCAGCGTTTAGCGGGGTTCCGCCGCGG
>JBASTF010000707.1:0-3084 GCA_049274755.1 Rubrivivax sp.
GCACCGGCCGCCGGTGCGCCGCGCAGCAGGCCCAGGCCCCAGGGGCCGACATGCAGCACGTCCTTCGCGAACATCGGCAGCAGGGCGGTCGCACCGCCCAGCAGCACCGCAAACAGGTCCAGCGAGATCGCGCCCAGCACCACCTTGCGCTGCCAGATGAAGTGCACGCCGGCCAGCAGCGTGGCCCAGCTGACCGGCAGCGCCGGCGGCGGCGCGTGTGCATAGCGGACCACCAGGCACAGCAGGGCGGCCAGCGCAAACAGCAGGCCGCAGACGGCATACACGGTGGCCGCGCCGGCGACGTAGATGAAGCCGCCCAGCGCCGGCCCGGCAATGATGGAGGCCTGCACGCCCGCGCTGCTGAAGGCCAGTGCCCGCGGCAGCAGTGCAGGCGGTACCAGCGACGGCGTCAGCGCCTGCTGCGCCGGCATCTGGAAGGCGCGCACGGCGCCCAGCAGCACCGACACCAGCAGCAGCAAACCCCGCCCGGCCCAGGCCTCGTGGCTGGCCAGCGCCAGCAGCAGCGCCACGGCCACCTGCACGGCCATGCAGACGGCGACGATGCGGGCGCGGTGGAAGCGGTCGATGACATGGCCGGCCACCAGGGCCAGCGGCAGCGCCGGCAGGAACTGCAGCAGGCCCACCAGGCCCAGGTCCCAGGCCGAGCCGGTCAGGTCGTACATCTGCCAGCCCACGGCCACCATCATCATCTGGCTGGCCGAGATCGATGCGATGCGGGCGTACCACATGCGCATGAAGGCGCTTTGGCGGTACAGGTTGTCGTCGGGCAAGGCAGGGGCCGGGCAGCAGCGGGCGCGCCGACTTTACAGGGCGGGGCAGCGACGAAAAAAAACGATACGCGGCGATACGGCGGCGAGATGACCGCCGGCGATGCAGCGCCGAGCATGCAGGCCATGTTCCACCCCACCACAAGGCCTGCCCCATGAAACCCTGGATCAAACGCACCCTCATCGCCATCACCGGCATCGTCGTCGTCGCCGGCAGCGTGGCCGCCTGCAGCCATCGCGAGCATGGCCCGCGCGGTGGCCAGGTCAGCGCCGAGGACGTGGCCAAATGGCGCGGCCGCTTCCTCGACCGTGCCACGAAGGAGTTGCAGCTCGACACCACGCAGCAGCAGCGCCTGGGCCTGCTGTACGACAAGCTGAACGAACAGCGGCTGGCCCTGCTGGCCGGCAGCGACCCGCGCAGCACGGTGACGGCGCTGATCGCCGGCGAGCGGTTCGACCGCAGCCGCGCCACGGCCCTGCTCGACGAAAAGAGCGAGGCCCTGAAGCTGAAGAGTCCCGGGGTCATCGCTGCCGCCGCCGACTTCTTCGACGGCCTGAACCCGCAGCAGCAGGCCCAGGTGCGCGAGTTCCTGGCGAAGAAGCGTGGCGGCCACGGCCACCGCGGCTAGCATGCAGCGATGCACCACGTGCTGCTGATCGACGACGACGAAGGCCTGGCGCCGCCGCTGGCCACCTACCTGCGGCGCTTCGACTTCGAACTGCGGGCCGCCACCCGGCCCAGTGCCGGGCTGGCCCTGCTGCGCACCCAGGCCTTCGAGGCCGTGATCCTGGACGTGATGCTGCCCGAGATGGACGGCTTCGAACTCTGCCGCACGATCCGCCGCGACAGCGACATCCCCATCGTGATGCTGACGGCCCGCGGCGAGGTCATGGACCGCATCGTCGGCCTCGAACTCGGCGCCGACGACTACCTGCCCAAGCCCTTCGAGCCGCGTGAACTGGCGGCGCGGCTGCAGACCATCCTGCGCCGCCAGCGCGCGCTGCCGGCGCAGCAGGCCGCGCTGCGCTTCGACGGCCTGGAGATCCAGCTCGAACGCCGCCAGGTGCTGCGCCAGGGCCAGGCGGTGGAACTGACCGGCACCGAGTTCGAACTGCTGGTGCTGCTGGCCACCGAACCGCAGAAGGTGTTCAGCCGCGACGAGATCCTGAACCGGCTGCGTGGCCAGGAGGCCGAGCTGTTCACACGCGCCGTCGACATCCTGGTCAGCCGGCTGCGCAGGAAGCTGGAGCCGCTGGACGTCATCAAGACCCTGCGCAACGCCGGCTACACCTTCGCGGCGGCGCGGCGATGAGGGCGCGGTTGCAGCGGCTGCGCCGTTCGCTGGGGCTGCGCCTGGTGCTGCTGTTCGTGGCGCTGGCGCTGGCCACCACCGGCATCTTCGTCTACGGCATGCAGCGCGCCATCGGCGCCGGCTGGTCGGCCTTCGTGCAGCCGCTGCTGGCCGACTACGTCGACCGCCTGGCCGCCGACATCGGCACACCGCCCGACCCGGCACGTGCCCAGGCCCTGGTGCAGCGCCTGCCGCTGGCCATCCGCATCGACGGGCCGCTGGTGCAGTACGACTCGCATCCGCAGCGTCGCGGCTGGCAGCACCACCGCGAACACGGCCGTGACCGCGACGAGGACTGGCTGCTGGCGCGCAGCACCGCCGACGGCCACCGCATCGTCTTCGGTGTCGGCGACATCGCCTGGACCCGCCGGCCGCGCAGCATCGGCTGGCTGACGCTGACGGCCTTGCTGCTGCTGACGGCCGGCACCTATCTCTACGTGCGGCGGCTGTTCCGGCCGCTGGACGACATCCGCGCCGGTGCCCAGCGTTTCGGCAGCGGCAACTTCGACACGCCGATTCCGCAGCGCCGTGCCGACGAACTCGGCGAACTGGCCGGCCAGGTGAACACGATGGCGGCCGACCTGCAGCGCATGCTGGACGCCAAGCGTGGCCTGCTGCTGGCCATCAGCCACGAACTGCGCTCACCGCTCACCCGTGCGCGGCTGAACGCGGAACTGGTGGCCGAGGGGACGGAACGCGACGCCTTGCTGCGCGACCTGGCCGAGATGCGCGACCTGGTCACCGACCTGCTGGAGAGCGAGCGTCTGGCCAGCGGGCACGCGGCTTTGCAGCGTGAACCCTGCGACATCAATGCACTGGCCGCCGAAGCCGCGGCGGCCCTGCCGGTGGAGCTGGACCTGGCACCTGGCCTGCCGCTGCTGCTGCTGGACCCGACGCGCTTGCGGCTGCTGCTGCGCAACCTGCTCGACAACGCGCTGCGCCAC
>JBASTF010000708.1:0-3238 GCA_049274755.1 Rubrivivax sp.
CAACATGACCGACCGCCTGGGCGCGCTGGCCGCCCTGGTCGACGCGCAGGCCGAGCTCGCCGATGCCGCGCTGCAGCGTTTTCATGCGGCAGCCAACGGCGATGCGCTGGTCATCGACAAGTGGTTCGCCCTGCAGGCCGGCGCCTGCGAAGCCGTCGGCGCGCAGGCCGGGCGTGCCTTCCAGCGCGCCAAGGCGCTGCTGAAGCACCCGGACTTCTCGCTGAAGAACCCGAACCGCGCACGCAGCCTGCTGGTCACGCTGTGCCGCGACAACCCGGCGGCCTTCCACCGTGCGGATGCCGCCGGTTATGTGCTGTGGGCCGAGCGCCTGCTCGAACTGGATGCCATCAACCCGCAGATCGCGGCACGCCTGGCGCGTGTGATGGACCGCTGGAGCGTGCTCGCCGAACCCTACCGCAGCGCGGCGCGCGAGGCCATCGTGCGTGTCGCCGCCAAACCCGAGCTCAGCGACGACGTGCGCGAAGTCGTCGGCCGTGCCCTGGAGATCGCCGCATGAAGCGCGTCAGCCTCACCCAGTATCTCGTCGAGCAGCAGCGTGAACACGGGCTGATCCCCAGCCAGCTGAGGCTGCTGATCGAGGTGGTCGCACGCGCCTGCAAACACATCGCCATTGCTGTCAACAAGGGCGCGCTGGGCGACGTGCTCGGCACCGCCGGCAGTGAAAACGTGCAGGGCGAGGTGCAGAAGAAGCTGGACATCATCAGCAACGAGGTGCTGATCGAGGCCAACGAATGGGGCGGCCACCTGGCGGCGATGGCCAGCGAGGAAATGGACTCGATCCACGTCGTGCCCAACCGCTATCCGCAAGGCGAATACATGCTGCTGTTCGATCCGCTGGACGGCAGCAGCAACATCGACGTCAACGTCAGCATCGGCACCATCTTCAGCGTGCTGCGCAAGGTGGGCCATGCGCGCGGCGTGGCCGAAGAAGACTTCCTGCAGCCCGGCAAACACCAGGCGGCGGCCGGCTACTGCGTCTACGGCCCGCAGACCATGCTGGTGCTGACGGTGGGCAACGGCGTCGCGATGTTCACGCTGGACCGCGAAACCGGCTCCTGGGTGCTGACGCAGCAGGAGGTGCGCATTCCCGAGGACACGAAGGAGTTTGCGATCAACATGTCGAACATGCGCCACTGGGCCCCGCCCGTGAAGCGTTACATCGACGAATGCCTGGCCGGCAAGAGCGGCCCGCGCGGCAAGGACTTCAACATGCGCTGGGTGGCCAGCATGGTGGCCGACGTGCACCGCATCCTGATGCGCGGCGGCATCTTCATGTACCCCTGGGACCAGCGTGAACCCGACAAGCCCGGCAAGCTGCGCCTGATGTACGAGGCCAACCCCATGTCCTTCCTGATCGAGCAGGCCGGCGGCCTGGCGATCAACGGCCGCGAGCGCATCCTCGACATCGTGCCGGGCAAGCTGCACGAACGTGTCAGCGTCGTGCTGGGGTCGAAGAACGAGGTGCAGCGCGTCGGCGACTACCACCGCGATCACGGAGAGCCGGGCAACACCTGATCGCGGCACGGCGCTGCCGTGCCATCATGGTCTTCGCGGGCGGCCGGCGAGCGCCCGTGAGAGCCCCCAGGTGTCGTTCGAGCAGTCCCCCACCCGCCCCGGCCCCAGCCCTGCAGCGTCTGCGCCCGATGCCGCGGAGCTGGCGGCGCTGCGCGAAAGCGACGCCCGCTTCCGCCAGATCGCCGAGACGATCAACCATGTGTTCTGGGTCATCGACCTGCTGCCGCAGGAACACGTGCCCTATGTCAGCCCGGCCTTCGAGCTGATCTGGGGCCGGCCCGCCGCAGCGCTGTACGCCGACCCGCGCGAGTGGATGAACGCCATCCTGCCGGAAGACCGCCCCAAGGTGCACGCGGCTTTCGAGCGCTGGCTCGGCGACCCCGAAGGCCAGCAGTTCGCCGTCGAATACCGCATCCAGCGTCCCGACGGTGAACTGCGCTGGATCTCCGACCGCGGCCGTGCCGTGCGCAACGCCGACGGCCAGGTGCACCGCGTCACCGGCGTGGCCGAGGACATCAGCGAACGCAGACGTGCGACGCTGGCGCTGGCCGACGAGCGCGACCGCCTGGCCAAGCTGGCATCGTCGGTGCCGAACGCGATCCACACGCTGCGCATGGGCCCGCCCGGCCCCAGCTGTTTTCCCTTCGGTGCCGAACGTGTCGGCGCGCTGTACGGGCTGGACCCGGCCCGCCTGAGTGTCGATGCCACGCAGCTGCGCGAGGCCATCCACCCCGACGATGCACCGCGCGTGCAGGCGGCCGTGCAGGCGGCCGCGGCGGCGATGGGGCCCTGGTTCGCCGAGTTCCGCGTGCAGCATCCCGAACACGGCGAACGCTGGATCGAAGGCCGCTCGATGCCGGTGCGCGACGTCGACGGCGCCATGCTCTGGCACGGCGCGCTCACCGACATCACCGAACGCAAACTGGCCGAGCAGGCGCTGCACGACAGCCGCGCCCAGTTGCAGACGGTGTTCGCCGCGCTCAGCGAAGGCCTGGTGCTGTGTTCGATCCAGGGCCTGCTGTTCGAGTGGAACGCCGCCGCGCTGCGCATGCACGATTTCGCCAGCCTCGAAGAAGCGCAGCGGCCGCTGTCCGACTTCCTGCGCAGCTTCGAGCTGCGTGCCATCGACGGGCGCGCGCTGCCGGTGTCGGAATGGCCGATGGCCCGCGCGCTGCGCGGCGAGACCTTCGAACATTTCGAGGTGCGTGTGCACCACCGGCTGCGCGGCTGGCACAAAGTCTTCGACTACGGCGGCGCCACCGTGCACGACGCTGCCGGGCGCGCCATCGTCGCCCTGGTGCACCTGAGCGACATCACCGAGCGCCACCAGCACGAAGCCCAGGTGCGGCAGCTGAACGCCGAGCTCGAACAGCGTGTGCAGCAGCGCACCGCGGCGCTGGAGGCGGCGGTGAAGGAGCTCGAAGCCTTCAGCTACTCCGTCTCGCACGACCTGCGTGCGCCGCTGCGCGCCATCGACGGTTTTTCGCAGGCCTTGCAGCAGGACTGCGCGGCGCAGCTGCCGGCCGAGGGCCAGCGCTACCTGGGCATCATCCGCGACAGTGCCGGCCGCATGGGCCAGCTGATCGACGACCTGCTGGCGTTTTCGCGCGTCAGCCGCGCACCACTGAAGCGCCACCGCATCGACGCCGCGCTGCTGGTGCGCGACGCGATGGCCCAGCTGGCGCCGGCCCTGGCCGGGCGC
>JBASTF010000709.1:0-3699 GCA_049274755.1 Rubrivivax sp.
GCATTGCCGCGTGCCAGCACCTCAGGCCTCGGCGCCGGCTCCAGTGCCGACAGGATGGCCAGCGACCAGCCGCGCAGCGGGCCGCGGTCGGCCGGCGGCACGGCCAGCAGGTTGCCGATGACGTCGACCGGGATCTGCGCCGCGAAGTCTTCGATGAGATCGGGCGCGGCGCTGTCGGCCAGGCGGTCCAGCAGGCCGTCGACCAGGGCCACCAGGCCCGGCTCCATGCGGGCGATGGCACGCTGGTTCAGCGCGCCCATCAGGATGCGCCGCACACGGGTGTGCAGCGGCGGGTCGTTGAACACCAGGCTGGTCGTGTGGTGTTCGTACAGCGGGCTGCCGGCGCCGAGCTTGGGCGCGAACTCGCGTTGTTTGTCGCTGCTGGCGTGCGGGCTGCGGTAGACGGCCAGCACGTCGTCGTAGCGTGTCAGCAGCAGGGCGCCGCCAGGCAGCTCGAACACCGGCGTGTGGGCACGCAGCGCGGCGTAGACCGGGTAGGGGTCGTCGACAAACCCCGGCGGCGGCGCCACCAGGCTGAAGCCGGTGGTGCCGGTGGTGTCAGCGCCGTGCATCGGCCAGCATCGCGTTGCGTGCGGCCGCGATGCCGCCGGGGCCGAAGGGCACACCCTGCACCTGCATCGCGGCCTCCACGCCGGCCAGGCAGCCCAGCAGCATCGGCTCGTTCATGTCGCCGAGATGGCCGATGCGGAACACACGCCCGTGCAGCGGGCCCAGGCCACCGGCCACGGCAACCTGGAAACGTTCGCGTGCCACGGTGCGCAGGGCTTCGGGGTCGATGCCGGCTGACACTTCGATGGCCGTCACCGACACCGAACGTGCCGCCGGCACGCGGCCGAACAGGCGCACGCCGCCAGCCGTGGACCAGGCCTCGACGGCCGCATGCGCCATGCCGGCCAGCCGCTGGTGCCGCGCCTGCACCTGGGCCAGGCCTTCGTCGGCGATCAGTGCCAGCGATGCCTGCAGCCCGGCCAGATGCGCCAGCGGCGGCGTGCCGCAGAACTTGCGGTACTGCAGTTCGCTGCGGCGGCGTGCCCAGTCCCAGTAGAACCGTGGCGCCGGGTTCCGTTCCGCCGCCTGCAGCGCCGCGGCATTGGCAGCCACGAAGGCCAGCCCAGGCTGCAGCATCAAGCCCTTCTGTGAAGCCCCCATCACGACGTCGGCACGCAGTGCGTCCATCGCAAACGGCGCCGCGCCCAGCGAAGCCACGACGTCGACGACCAACAGCGCCGGGTGGCCGGCAGCGTCGATGGCGCGACGGATGGCTAACAAGTCACTGGTGACGCTGCTGGCCGTGTCGGTGTGCACGGCGAAGACGGCGGCGATGTGGTGCTGCTTGTCTTCGCGCAGCAGGGCTTCGACGGCCGCAGGGTCGATCGGGTGGCCTTCGACCCAGGGCGTGCGCAGTGCCTGCCCGCCGAAGGCCTGCACCTGCTCGGCCCAGCCGTCGGCGAAGTGGCCGGTGCCCGGCACCAGGATGGTCGAGCCTGGCGTCACCAGGTTGGCGATGACGGCCTCCCAGCCGCCGTGGCCGTTGGCGGCATAGAAAAAGACCTCGGCCCGTTCGGTCTGCAGCAGGTCGCGCATGCCGCTTTCGCAGGCGGCGATGAGGGCCGGCACACGCGGGTCGCCCAGGTCCATCGGCTGGCGCTGCATGGCGTGCAGCACCTCGTCGGGCACACGTGTCGGCCCGGGGGCATGCAGAAAGCGGGAACCGGGGATGCGTGGCGGGCGTGTCATGCAGGGGCCGTGGAAGCGCGGCCCCGCATGTTAGCGGCCCGGCGCCGCGACCTTCTGCGGGCTTTGCACCTGCACAGGCTGCAGCGCTTCGGCGTCGGTCAGCACCCAGCTGGCAAGCACGGCCACCAAGGCCGTTGCCACGGTCAGCCACATCGTGCGGTACAGAGGATGGCTCATCGTCGCTCCCCGAATCTGCGGACCATCGTAGGTCGGCCGGCGCTCGCCACCATCCCACGTTTTGTGCACTGCAATGTGACCTTACGTTAAGCTCGTGTCCCATGTTCACCGGCATCGTGCAAGGCATCGCCACCGTCGTGGCTTTGCAGGACAAACCAGGCCTGCGCAGCCTGCAACTGCAGTTTCCAACAGGCTTTTCCGAGGGCTTGGCCATCGGTGCCAGCGTGTCCTGTGACGGCGTCTGTCTCACGGTGACCGAGTTGCAAGGTCCTGATGCAGCCAGCTTCGATGTGATGCAGCAAACGCTGTCGCTGACGACGCTGGGCAGCCTGCGTGCCGGCAGCCGGCTCAACGTCGAGCGCGCGGCCAAAGAGGGCGCCGAAGTCGGTGGCCATGTGCTGTCGGGCCATGTCGACACCACGGCCACGCTGGTGGCACTGCGCCAGCCCGAAAACAACCACGTGCTGCGCATCGCGGTGCCTGCACGCTGGATGCGTTATGTCTTCGCCAAGGGCTACATCGCCGTCAACGGCGCCAGCCTCACGGTGGCCGAGGCCAACCGCAGCGAACACTGGTTCGAGGTCTGGCTGATCCCCGAGACGCTGCGCATGACGACCTTCGGCGACAAGGCCGTCGGCGACACGCTGCACCTGGAAATCGAGCGCCAGACCCAGGTGATCGTCGACACCGTGCGCGACGTCGTCGAGGAACGGCTGGGCCCGCTGCTGCCGGCGCTGGAGCAGCTGCTGCGCGAACGCGGGGCCTGAAGCGGCGACAATCGGGGATTCCCGTCCCCGATCTGCGCCATGTCTGCCACCATCCTGCAACAACTGCCCGCCGGCGAACGTGTCGGCATCGCCTTCTCCGGCGGCCTGGACACCAGCGCCGCGGTGCACTGGATGCGCGCCAAGGGCGCCGTGCCCTGTGCCTACACCGCGAACCTCGGCCAGCCCGACGAAAGCGACTACGAGGCGATCCCGAAAAAGGCCCTGGCCTACGGCGCCGAGACGGCGCGCCTGGTCGACTGCCGTGCGCTGCTGGTGGCCGAAGGCATCGCCGCCATCCAGTGCTCGGCCTTCCACATCAGCACCGGCGGCGCGACCTACTTCAACACCACGCCGCTGGGACGCGCCGTCACCGGCACCGCGCTGGTGGTGGCGATGAAGGACGACGCAGTCAACATCTGGGGTGACGGCAGCACCTACAAGGGCAACGACATCGAGCGCTTCTACCGCTACGGCCTGCTCGCGAACCCGGCGCT
Source organism: Rubrivivax sp. (assembly GCA_049274755.1). Taxonomy (GTDB): domain Bacteria; phylum Pseudomonadota; class Gammaproteobacteria; order Burkholderiales; family Burkholderiaceae_C; genus Rubrivivax. The sequence goes on from JBASTF010000709.1 coordinate 3,197, forward strand.
GAAGATCTACAAGCCCTGGCTGGACCAGACCTTCATCGACGAACTCGGCGGCCGCAAGGAGATGAGCGAATACCTCATCGCCAACGGCTTCGACTACAAGATGAGCGTCGAGAAGGCCTACAGCACCGACAGCAACATGCTGGGCGCCACGCACGAGGCCAAGGACCTGGAGTTCCTGAACGCCGGCATGAACATCGTGCAGCCCATCATGGGCGTGGCGTTCTGGAAGGACGAGGTGGCGGTCCGGGCCGAGACCGTCAGCGTGCGCTTCGAGGAAGGTGTGCCGGTGGCGATCAACGGCAAGCGCTTCGCCAGCGCCGTCGAACTGTTCGCCGAGGCCAATGCCGTCGGCGGCCGCCACGGCCTGGGCATGTGCGACCAGATCGAGAACCGCATCATCGAGGCCAAGAGCCGCGGCATCTACGAGGCGCCCGGCATGGCGCTGCTCTTCATCGGCTACGAGCGGCTCGTGACCGGCATCCACAACGAGGACACGATCGAGC
>JBASTF010000710.1:0-2233 GCA_049274755.1 Rubrivivax sp.
GCCCAGGGCCGCGGGCCGACGACGAAATCGTCGAAGGGCAGCACCTGGCCGCCCCAGTAGGTGGTGCTGCCGCCCAGCACCCGGTAGCGGCCGACACCGACACTCTCGAACGGGTGGCCCACCGATGCACCGCGCTGCATGTCCTGGCTGGCCGTCTCCAGCTGGGCACCGCCGCCTTCGAGCAGCAGCACGTCGACCCCACGCTGCGCCAGCGTCACGGCCAGGCACAGGCCGACGGCCCCGGCGCCGACGATGCAGACGGCCGCCTCGACCGATTCGGGCAGCGCTTCGCGCTCCAGGTCGGCGATCACGGCCTGCCCCCATCCGCCAGCGTGTACACCGGCACCAGCACACGCGCCGTCTGCGGCCACTCGTAGCGCTGCCCGGCGGCCCGCACCTGCGCCGGCCCCAGTTCGGCCAGCCGCGCATGCAGGCGCAGCAGGGCTTCGCGCAGCGCATCGGCATCGCCGCCGGCAAAGGTTTCGCCGACGCCGGCCGTGACGTACTGTTCGAACGAACCGACACGCGAGGCCACCACCGGCACGCCGTAGCGCAGCGACTGGAACAGGATGCCGCTCTGGTCGATGTGGCGGTACGGCAGCACCAGCGCGTCGGCAGCGCCGAACAAGCCCGGGATGTCGCCTTCGGGGATGTAGTGGCTGCGCCATTCGATGGCGCCGGCATGCGGATGCGCTGCGATGCGTGCATGCAGTTCCTGCTCCAGCGCCGGTTCCCAGCAGCCACCGGCGATGACCAGGCGGAACGGCAGCGGCATCTGCTCCAGCGCCTGCAGCAGCAGATCCACGCCCTTGTAGCGCATGACCTTGCCGAAGAACAGCAGGCGCAGGCAGCCATCGGCCGGCTCGCGCGCCGGCAGCGGCCCGGCCAGCGGTTCGACACCATGCTCCATGACGACAACACGCGCCGGGTCCACACGGTGCATGCTTACGAGTTCATCGCGCATGCGCGGCGTGTGCACGACGACGCGGTGCGCCAGCCGGTACGACAAGCCGAAGACGCGGCGGTTCCAGGCCGTGTGGCGGTCGTGCGGCAGCAGGTCGTGTGCCGTCAGCACATAGCGGCGCGCGAACAGGCGCCACAGCAGACCTTCGAACACGCCACACAGCAGGGCCGGATGCAGCAGGCCGAACATGTGCACAACCGGCCGGCGGCGCAGGACAAGGCCCATCACCTGCAGGTGGTAGCGCAGCAGGTTCAGCAGCTTGCTGGCCTTCGAGCGCCCTTCCGCCTGGCTGCCCCGCAGGTTGAGCGTCTGCACCGCGGGGCGCAGGCCGGCAACATCGGTGCGGTCGGAACTGACCAGCGTGAAGGACAGGCCGGCATCGGCGACGCCATTGCAGAAACCACGCTCGTAGATGGCTTCGTAGCCATGGGACAGCAGCACCAGGGCCGGTGCTTGGAACTTGGAAGCGGAGACGGGGGGGGCTGCCATCGTTCGTTCAATGGGTCTGCGCGCCGCGCTGCCGCTCGGCGCGGTACAGCGCCGCGGCCTGGCGCATGGCCAGTGCGGCAGCCCTGGCATGGGGCAGGTTGCCACGCGCCAGCAGGCGCAGCAGTTCCAGCACCATCAGCGCCAGCACACGGCTGTAGCTGCCGGCGGCGTGGCGCGCAACGAACTTGAGGCGGTTGCGGTACAGCATCTCCAGCGAAAAACGCGACTGGATTTTCTGGCTGGTGGCGCCGCCCTTGTGGTACACGACGCTGTCCGGCGCAAAGCCCAGGCCGAAGCGGCCGCGCGCACGCTGCGCCCAGTCGATCTCTTCGTAGTACAGGAAGTAGTCCTCGGCCATCGGCCCGATGGCCTGCACAAAAGCCCGGGTCACCAGCATCGAGGCGCCGACGACATACCGCATCTGCCGCTCGACGGCGGCGGCATCGGCCGCGCGTTCGCCAACACCGACGCCCCCGCCCAGGTGGTAGGGCTGCATCGTGCGCGGGTGAATCGCGCCACCCAGCGCCTGCACCTTGCCGGGCTCGCCGTAGTAGACGAGGGTCGAGCCCACCATGCCCAGCGCCGGATCGCTCTGTGCGCGCTGCAACAGGGCCGCCAGCGCATCCGGCGGTACGGCGGTGTCGGTGTTCAGCAGCCAGTAGTGGCTGTGCCCGGCCGCCGCGGCAACGGTGATGCCGAGGTTGTTGCCGCCTGCAAAACCGAGGTTGCCGCCGGCGCGCACGATGGTCAGGCGGCAGCCGGGCGGAGGGGGCGGCGCCG
>JBASTF010000711.1:0-3290 GCA_049274755.1 Rubrivivax sp.
GCGCTGCGCTGCCGCCATCGAGGCCATCGCCACCGAACGTGGCGTCACGCGCACCAGCAGCCAGTCCGACAGCGGGATGCCGACCATCGAGACCAGGTTGTCCTGCGACAGCTCCGCGCTGACGGCGGTGTCGATCGGACTGCCCGACCCGTGCCAGCGCCCGAAAGCATCGGTGAATCCGGGTTCGTCGGCGGCGCGGCCCATCACGCGCTGCGTGTCGGTGTGCGACAGCAGGGTGCCCTGGCGGTCGATCACGAAGTCGCGCACGGCGTCGTTGCGCCGGGTGATCGGGTCGGCAAACAGGCTGTTGGACTGCAGGCGCAGCGCGCCGGCGATCGTGCCGTGCACGGTGCCCTTGTGGTCGACGACGGGCACGGCAACGATGACGATCGCGCGCTTCGAGACCTTGCCGAGCAGCGGCTCGGAGACGACGGGCTGATCGCCGCGCATCACGCGCTGGAAGTAATCGCGGTCGGCGATGTTGGGCAACTCGGCCGCTCGCTTACCACGTTCCACGCGGGCCAGCATCGTGCCGTCGGGCGTGGCGGCCAGCACGCCGTCGAACAAGGCGCTGAGCCCGGGCTTGTCGAGCAGGAACGAGGCCATGGCTTCGCGGTCCCGCCACAGGTGCGGGCCGGCTTGTTGCGCCACCGCCTTCAGGCTGTCCTTGAGCGTTTCGAGCTTGCTGCCCAGCAGGGCCGCCGTGCGCTCGCGGTCGAGCCGCTCGCTGTCGAGCAACTGACGCTCCAGTTCGCCCTGCGTGACTCGGAGCACGCCGGAGGTGACCACGATGGCGGTCAAGGCGCTGGCCGCGGCGGCCAGCATGATGATGCGGAACTTGAGCGTTCCGAACAGGCGGATCAGGCGCATGAAGACTGGCGGCCCAGGTGCCGCGCGGTCATCGTGACCGTGATGGCGCCACCGTGAGACCCGGAACAAGCCGGGATTGGCGGCGCTGTTCGGCGCGCCGGCTCCATCGTCATCGTCAGCGTCCTTGGGCCGGCCGCCTCTCGATGCCCGCGAGCGTTCGGCTAAGATGCCGCGGTTGGTGCTCGCATCGGCCTCCAGGCCAATGCAGTTCAACGGGAATCAGGAAGGGCCGACGCCGCTGCGGCTGCAAGCCCCAACCTGAGCTGCCCCCGCAACGGTAAGCGGACGGGGTTTCTCGCGAACCCCTGCTCGTGTCGAATCCACTGGGACGCCTCGGCTTCCTGGGAAGGGCACATGGGTCGTCTCCGCCAGCCCGGATACCGGCCAACGAGGTGGCGTGCCGCGCAAGCGGCGCGCCGATTGTTGCGGCGCTGCGGGGAAGCAGGGCGGCACGTGCTGTGTCCGGTGTCCTCATGTCCCCGTTTCCTCTGGCCTGTCAGGCCCTGCTGCGTGCCCGCACGGCTGGCGCGCTCGTCTGCGTCCTGTCTTCTTCCGCCTTCGCTCAACCCACGCCCCCGGACGCGCTGCCGGCCGTGGTCGTGACGGCGAGCCGAATGGCCCAACCCCTCTCTGCCGTGCTGGCCGACGTGTCGGTGCTGGACCGTGCCGCCATCGAGCGCAGCGGTGCCAGCGGCGTGGCCGACCTGCTGGCGCGCTTGCCGGGCATCGAGTTCGCGCGCAACGGCGGCCCGGGGACCAGCACCAGCGTCTTCCTGCGCGGCGGCGAGACGCGCCACACCGCCGTCTACATCGACGGCGTGCGCATCGACTCGCAATCCACCGGCGGCGCTGCCTGGGAGCAGATCCCGCTCGACCAGATCGAGCGCATCGAGGTGCTGCGCGGCCCGGCCGCGGCGGTGTACGGCTCGGATGCGGTGGCCGGCGTGGTGCAGTTGTTCACCCGCCGCGGCGGCCAGTCCACGCGGGTGGGCGCGGCGCTTGGCGTGGGTTCCTGGCAAACCCGCACGGCGCAGGTCAATGCCAGCGGTGGGCTCGGTGAGTTCGACTACGCGCTGTCGGCGTCGCACGGCCGCAGCGACGGCTTCAACGCGCGCGTCGCGGCCACGGCCAACCCCGACGATGACGGCTGGCGGCGCCAGGCTGCGCAGGCGCGTGTGGGCTGGCAACTGAGCAGCCAGCATCGGCTCGACGCCACGGCATTGTCGAGCCGCCTGCGTGCGCAGTACGACGGCAGCCTGGCCAACGACGATGTGTCCTCGCACACGCTGGACAGCGGCAGCCTGGCCTGGTCGGGGCGCTGGTCCGAGGCCTCGAACTCCCGCGTGCAGCTCGGTCAATCGCGCAACACCTACGAGACGCGGCCGAGCTTCTACCGCACCGAGTCGACGCTGCGCAACCTGCTGCTGCAGCACGAATTGCACGTGGCCGAGGGCCAGCGCGTCGCGGCCACGCTGGAGCGCCGCGAGGACCGGCTGCACAACCCCGCCACCAGCGCCGCCGCGCGGGACCTCGACGGCCGGCGCTTGCAGGATGCGCTGGCGCTGGCCTGGCTGGGGGACTTCGGAGCGCAGGCGCTGCAGGTCCACGCCCGCCATGACCGCGACAGCGAGTTCGGCGGCAAGTCCACCGGCAGCCTGGCCTGGGGTTGGCGATTCACGCCCCAGTGGCGGTTCAGCGCCGCGGCGGCCACCTCGTTCCGCGCGCCGACGCTGTACCAGCGTTTCAGCGAATACGGCGTGGCCAGCCTGGTGCCCGAGAGCGGCCGCAATGTCGAGCTCGGCCTGCGCTGGTCCGCGGGCGGGAGCGAGCTGGGTGCCGCCTTGTGGCGCAACCGCGTGGACCAGCTGATCGCCTTCGGCGCCGCCGGCGCCTGCGCATCGAGCTTCGGCTGCTACGCCAACGTGGCGCGTGCACGCTACGAAGGGGTCACGCTCGCGGGTCGCCACGATTGGGGCGGCGTGGCCCTGCGCGGCTCGATCGACTGGCACGACCCGCGCAACCTCGACACCGACAAGCTGCTGGCCCGCCGCGCCCAGCGCCTTGCCACCTTCGGCGTCGAGACCAGCCTGGCCGGATGGACGCTGGGCGTGGAAGCGCAGGCCGCTGGCGCGCGCTTCGACGACGCGGCCAACACCCGCCGCCTGGGCGGCTACGGCCTCGTCAACCTGGTGGCGGGCCGCATGCTGATGCCGGGCCTGTCGCTCGAAGGCCGTATCGACAACCTGGGCGACAAGGCCTACGAATTGGCGCGCACCTACGCCACGCCGGGCCGCAACGCGCAGCTCACGCTGCGCTGGACGCTGTAGTGCAGGGGCGGGCAGCTTGAGCATGCGGCAAGTGTCAGCGCTGCTGGTGGCCGCCCCGGCCTCGGGCCAGGGCAAGACCACTGTGGCCTGCGC
>JBASTF010000712.1:0-26215 GCA_049274755.1 Rubrivivax sp.
CCCGCCGGCCGGGCGGGTTTTGCCACGCTGGTCGCCGTCTACGCGGTGCTGGTGGCGCTGTGTCTGGCCACGCTGGTGGCCGCGGGTGACCTCAGCTTCGGCCGCAACCCCTGGGACAACCTGCTCAAGACGGTGGGCGACTTCGCCCGGCCGAGCTTTCTCGACGTGTGGTTCGGCCCCGAGCGCCTGGAGTACCGCAGCGACGACGGCACCGTGCTGCGGGTGGAGAACCGCCGCGAGGTCGAGGCCGGCTTCATGGCGGCCGTGGCGCGCGCCACGTGGGTGACCTTCCAGATCGCGACGCTGGGCTCCTTGCTGGCGGCGCTGATGGCGCTGCCGCTGGCCATGCTGGTGGCTCGCAACCTGCGTGCGCCCAGGCCCCTGGCCTGGGCCGCCAAGGGCGTGCTCGACGTGTCGCGCGCGGTGCACACGCTGGTCTTTGGCCTCATCCTGGTGGGCATCGTGGGCCTGGGACCGACGGCCGGTGTGCTGGCCATCGCGCTGCATTCGATGGGCACCTATGGCAAGTTGTTTGCCGAGAGCATCGAGTCGCTGGACATGGCGGCGGTGGACGCCGTGCGGGCCACGGGTGCCGGCGAGGCCCAGGTCTTCTTCCACGGTGTGTGGCCCTCGGTGCTGCCGCAGTTCGTGAGCCACCACCTGTACGTGTGGGAGTTCAACATCCGCGACTCCACCATCCTGGGCCTCATCGGCGCCGGCGGGCTGGGCCTGCTGATCAGCGAGGCCGTGAGCCTGTTCCAGTGGAGCCGGCTGGCCACGCTGCTGATCGTCGTGGTGGCGCTGGTGATGGTGTTCGATGGGCTGTCGCGGCGCATTCGAAGGGCCTTGCTGTGACGCCGGCCGTGCGACTGGACGGCGTGCAAGTGGCCGTTGGCAACCGGGTGCTGCTGCAGGTGCCACACCTGGCCATCGCGCCAGGCGAGCGCGTGGCCGTGGTCGGCCCCAACGGTGCCGGCAAGAGCACGCTGCTGAAGCTGATCGGTGGCCTGGCCGTGCCCACCCGGGGTACTGTGCAGGTGCTCGGGCTCGACCGGCAGTTGATGGGGTCGCGAGAACGCCGCGCCTTGCGCCGCGACACCGGCCTGCTGATGCAGGGCCTGCACCTGGTGCCGCGCTTGAGCGCGCGCGAGAACGTGCTCGTCGGTGCTTTGGCCCGGCTGCGCGGGGCGGACGCGCTGCGCAGCTGGTGCCGCTGGTACCCCGACGCACTCGTGGCCGAAGCCGACACCGCCCTGACCGCCCTGGGCCTGGCCGACCGGGCGCAGACACGCGCCGACCGCTTGTCCGGCGGCGAACGGCAGAAGGTGGCCCTGGCCCGCGTGCAGCTGCAGCGCCCACGACTGCTGCTGGCCGACGAGCCCACCTCGGCGCTGGACCCTGCCGCCACGCGTGAGGTCTGCCTGGCGCTGCGGGCCATGGCCGACGAGCCGGGGCGTACGCTGCTCACCGTCGTGCACGATCTCGAACTGCTGCCCCTGCTGGCCACCCGCGTCATCGGCATCGCCGACGGACGGGTGCGCTGGGATCGGCCGATCTCCGAGGTGACGCCGGCGCTGCTGAAGGCGCTCTATGAACGGCGTGTCGATGATCAAGCGCCCATCCCGTCGCCGCAGCCGACCCACGTGTTCAAGCTGGCACGCGCCTGATCTGCCTGTCCCACTCGCAACCCATCCAACCACCCCCCAGGAGAAGACCATGAACCTCTCAAGACGATTCGCCCTCACGCTCGGTGCCCTGCTGCTCGGCGGTTGCGGCGCCATGGGCGGCCAGCATGGCGCCGGGGGCCACGGCGGCCACGGCGGCAACCAGGCCACGGCTACGCATGGCCTGACGGCGCTGAAGAGCCCGCACACCCCCGCCGAGACGATGAACCGCCTGGAAGCCGAGGTGAAGAAGCGCAACCTGGCGGTGGTGGCCCGCATCGACCATGCCGCCGCGGCGCAGCGCATCGGCCAGACCCTGAGGCCCACCGAACTGCTGATCTTCGGCAACCCTCAGGCGGGTACACCCTTGATGCTGTGCGCCCAGCTCACCGGCATCGACCTGCCGATGAAGGCCCTGGTGTGGGCCGATGCCGCCGGCCAGACCTGGCTGGGCTACAACGACCCGCAGTGGCTGATGCACCGGCACGGCCAGCGCGATTGCCCGCCAGCAGAGCAGGTGGGCAAGGCACTGGCCGGCATCGCCGCGGCCGTGGTGGCGATGTGATCGCCGTCGAGGAAGCCCGGCCGTCGGTCGATGCGTCGCCGGGGCGCAGCTGCCCGCTGCACTACCGTTACCGCCCCGAGGACTTCGCGGTCGAGGCGCCTGCACATCTGCAGGGGCTCGATGTGCTGTACGTCGTAGGCGGTCTGTACGGCAACGCGCTGGCGCTCGAGCGTGTGCTGGAGCTGTTCGAACGCGAGACCGGACGCAAGCGGCTGGTCTTCAACGGCGACTTCCACTGGTTCGACGCCGATCCGGATACCTTCGCTCGCGTGCAGCGTCAGGTGCTGATGCACGAGGCGCTGCGCGGCAATGTCGAGACGGAGCTGGCGGCGCTGGATGCCGACGACGATGCCGGCTGCGGCTGCGCGTATCCGGACTGGGTGGGCGACGGCGTGGTCGAACGGTCGAATCGCATCCTGAAGCGCCTGCGCCAGGCCGCCACGCCGGAGCAGCAGGCGGCCCTGGCGGCGCTGCCGATGTGGCAGCGGGCCGATGTCGGGCCGTTGCGCCTGGGGCTCGTCCACGGCGACGCCACCTCGCTGGCTGGCTGGGGCTTTGCACAGGAGCATCTGCAGGACGCTTCACACCGCGAGACGGTGGCTCGGTGGTTCGATCGAGCCAGGGTCGATGCCTTCGCGTGCACGCACACCTGCTTGCCGGTCTTCCAGGCATTGACGGCTGACGAGGCCGATGGCGCGGAGAAGCGCCGCTGGGTGCTGAACAACGGGGCGACCGGCATGCCCAACTTCGCCGGCGATCGTTCTGGTTTGCTGACACGGGTGGCGGTGACGCCGTACCGCGGACCCGAGCGCCGATTCGGCATCGTCACTGGGTCGGGCACGGTGCATGTCGACGCGATCGGCGTCGAGTTCGATCCCGTAGCTTGGCTGGAGCATTTCCGCCGGGACTGGCCGGCGGGCAGCGATGCCCACACGTCCTATTTCGAGCGCATCACCAAGGGCCCGACCTACGAGCCCCGCGAAGCTGTTCGCGACGTGGCCGGACAGCCCTTGTCGTGCCGCCTCGCCGCCCACTCGACATCCACTCGCTGAGGTCACACCGCATGCTTGCCATCATCGGAGGAACCGGCCTTTACGACATTCCGGGTCTGCAGGTCACGCAGCGCCTGTCGGAAGGCACCCCCTTCGGCGCGCCCTCGGGCGACATCGTCCGCGGCCGTCTGCACGAGCACGAGGTGCTGTTCATCGCGCGCCACGGACAAGGGCACCGTCTGTTGCCGCACGAGGTGAACTACCGGGCCAATGTGTTCGCGTTGAAGCGTGCCGGGGCCACGATGCTCCTTGGCTTCTCGGCGGTGGGCAGTCTCGCGCTCGACGTAGCCCCTGGCACGCTGGCCATGCCGGAGCAGTACGTCGACTGGACGCGTGGTGGCCGCGAACGAAGCTTCTTCGGCGGCGGCGTGGCCGCGCACGTCTCCACCGCCCGCCCGGTCAGCGCAGCACTCGTCGCGGCGGTGCGAGCGGCGGCGCAGAGGTTGGGCACGCAGGTCGGACGCGGACTCACCTACGCTTGCGTGGAAGGTCCTCGTCTGGGAACCCAGGCGGAGAGTCACATCCTGCGGCAGCTCGGCTGCCACCTGGTTGGCATGACGAACGTGCCGGAAGCGTTCCTGGCCCGCGAGGCACAGATGGCCTATGCCACGGTGGGCCTGGTCACCGACTACGACTGCTGGCTCGACGACCCAGCGCAGCACGTGAGCGTGGGCGCGATCTTCGAGCGCTATGGCCAGACCCTGGCCATGGCGCGCAGCGTGCTCGACGAACTGCTGCGTTCGCCCTTGCCCGAGCCTGAGGCCGAGAGCCGGCAGGCCCTGGCCAGCGCGGTGCTGACACCCGATGGGGCGCTCGACGCCAGCCAGCGCGCTTGGCTGTCGGTGCTGCGGGCGTGAGGGTGAACGTCGGCGCACCGAGCCGTCGGCCAAGGCCCTCGACCCGGTGGTGCGGGAGAGGTGCGCTGCTGGCCTCCCTGGCGCCGATGGCCGCCTGCGCCTCGGTGTTGGCGCCGCTGGATGGGCCCATCGGTTCCGTGCCACAGGTCCCTTGGGTCTTCGCAGGACTGCCGGACCAGACGCTCCCCGCGACGCGCTTCGCGTTGGAGCAGCAGGACGGACGAACCATCCTTCGCATCCAGGCAGCGGCGTCCTACGGCACTCTGCTGCACCCGCTGGCCGATGTGCCCGCGGGGCGACTGTCGTGGCGATGGCGGGTGGACAAGCCCCTGAGCTCCGCCGACCTGCAAAGCCGGCAGGGCGACGATGTGGCGTTGAAGGTCTGCGCGTTGTTCGACATGCCACGGGCCGCGGTGCCTTTCGTGGAGCGGCAACTGTTGCGGCTGGCCGAGTCCCGCACCGGACAGTCGCTGCCCACCGCGACGCTGTGTTACGCCTTCGACACTTCCTGGCCCTCGGGCAGCGTGGTGCCCAACGCCTACAGCCGGCGCGTGCGCTACATCACCCTGGGCACGACGCCGCGCGCGTGGCAGGACGTGAGTCGGGACCTCGCGGCGGATTTTGTCCGCGCCTTTGGGGACGAGACGAAGACCGTTCCACTGGTGCGTGCCGTCGCCGTCGGTGCGGATGCGGACAACACCGGCGGCGAGAGCCTGGGCTACATCAGCGATCTCGAGTGGACGCCAGGACCGGTACGCTGATGGCCCTCGATCCGCTCATGACCACAGGACGACCATGACCTACTTTCCCAGCCTGCCCGAAGACGCCGGCGTCCGGCACATCCTGGGTCTCAATCCCCGGGCCGGGCGCGCCTTGATCGAATTCCACAGCGCCGTCCTGCGGCAGGACACGACCCTCAAGGCGCGAGACAAGGAACTGCTGGCGGCCTACGTGTCCGGCCTCAACGCCTGCGCATACTGCCACGGGGTCCATCGCCAGACCGCGGTCGCCTTCGGTTTCGACGAAGCACTGATCGAGCAGCTCCTCGATGATCTGGCGTCAGCTCCTGTTGAGGATCGTCTTCGACCTTTGCTGGCCTATGCCCGCAAGCTGACGCTGGAACCCGCCAAGATGGTGGCTTCCGATGCGCTGGCCGTCTTCGAGGCAGGGTGGAGCGAGCGTGACCTGCACGATGCCGTGCTCACCATCGGTCTGTTCAACCTGATGAACCGGCTGCTCGAAGGACACGGCGTCAAGGGGCAGGACGGTCTGTACCGTGACCGGGGCGCGGCGCTGGCACGGGACGGATATGCCCCCTTGCTCGCCTACCTGCCGGATGCCGGCGAAGCGGACAGCTGAAGAGAGCGCCGTCAGATCGATCTGTCAGTCTGACGCGGGGCCGAGCACGCACGCGACGAGTTCGTCGAAGGTGTCGACGACGTGCTCGTAGCTGCGGTTCGGGTTGGGATCGGGCGGACCACCTGGCCCCCACTCCAGTGGGCGACGAACGAACGCCGTGCGCATGCCGACGTCCTGAGCTGCATTCAGGTCGAAGTTGTGGCAGGCCACCATCAGGGCTTCGTCCGCGCGAAGGCCCAGCCAGGTCAGAGCGGTCTCGTAGGCCTCGCGATGGGGCTTGTAGACGCCGATCATCTGGCACGACACGATGGCGTCCCAGGCCAGCCCGTTCGACCGCGACACGCCGATCACCAGTGGCAAAGGCAGCATCGTGAACGAGACGACAGGGATCCGCTCGCGCAGCCGCGCCAGTGCCGGGGGAAAGTCGGGCCACGCGCGCAGCCTGTGCCAGCCCCGCCAGAGCCGCTGGCGCGCCGATGCTTCGAGCGCCGGAATGCCGAAGTGGGCAACGGTGTCGTCGAGCGCGCGCAGGTGCACGTCGTCCATGTCGAACGCCGGTCGCACCTGCCCGACGATGGCGCGCATCGATCGGCGCCGCCACTCGTTGACGAACTCCCCTGGGTCGACCCCGTGGAGCTGCTCCGGGCCCAGATCACGCAGCTCTCCCACCAGCGAGCTGTGCCAGTCCAGCACGGTCCCGCCAGTGTCGAAGAGGATGGCGCGCGGCGTCGGCGTCACAGTGCGCCGGCGTATTCGCCACGTGCGGGGTAATTCTTGGCCAGGGCGAAGTCGATGGCCGCCAGCAGCTCGTCGAAGTGCGGCCTGGCGAATGGCATGGTCTGCACGGCGCTGTAGTACAGCGTCCCGTCCGGTCGCACGATGAACACACCGGGCTCGGAGAACAGGGCGGGCTCATCGATGCCGATCGACGTCAGTCCTCGCGAGGTGCTGATGTACAGGCCCCACTCGCGTGCCACTGCGAGAGGCAGTTCGAAGCCGATGCGCAGGTCGGGCGACTTCAGCTTGTCGGCCAGCGCCTGGGCGCGCTCGCGCGTGTCGCTCGAGACGGCGATGACCTTGACGCCACGCTTTTCGAACTCCGGCTGCAGGCGCGCGAGTTCGAGCAGGTACTTCAGGCAGATCGGGCAGTGCAGGCCCCGATAGAACACCACCAAGCTGAAGTGCTGAGGCGCTTCGGTGGTCGGGAGATAGTCGCCGTGGGCGAGCGTCGGAACGCGCAGATCCGGGACCGGAAGCCGGGGCATCAGCATGGTGGCGATCCTGCGGGCGATTGGTGGGGTGGGCCCAGGGCGGGCGCACGACACAAGAACTGTAGAACGCCTGAGGGAACGTCGGGTGCTCAGGAGTCCTGATCGCTTCACTGATCGTCTCATGGACGATCGAATCGACCGGCTCACGGGCCTGCTGCATCGCTGCGGGCTGCATGCCCGGGTGATGCACAGCGGCGCCCTCAGCGGGCCGTTGGACTTCGAGCAGCGCCAGGGTGTCAGCCACCTCCATCTGCTGCGCCAGGGGGCGCTGGAAGTGCCCGACCCCGGCGGAGGCGGCGTGCACCTCAGGCAGCCATCTGCCGTGTTCTATGCGCGGCCCTGGCGGCATCGCATCGTGGCGGATGCCAGCGGCGCCGAAGTCCTCAGTGCCGCGATCGACTTCGGATCGGGCGACGAGAGCCCGCTGCTGCGCGTGCTGCCTGCCATGATGTGCCTGCCGCTGAGCGAGATGCCCTCACTGGATGCCACGTTGGGCATCCTGTTCGTCGAGGCGACGGCGCGCCGCTGCGGGCACTCGACGGTGCTGGACAGGCTGACGGAGGTGCTGTTCGTGCAGTTGCTCCGGTACGCGATCGAACGTCAGCTGATCCAGGGTGGCGTGGTGGCGGGGCTGGCCGACGCACGCCTGGCGCGGGCGCTGACGGCGATGCACGACAACCCGACCCACGACAGGTCTCTGGCCTGACTGGCTGCCAAGGCGGGCATGTCGAGATCGCGCTTCGCGGCGCGGTTCGCTGCGGTCGTCGGTGTTCCTGCGATGCAGTACCTGACGCGCTGGCGAATCGGGGTGGCCCAAGGTCTGCTCAGGCACGGCCAGCCGCCCAAGGTGGTAGCGCAGGAGGTGGGGTATGGACACAGCAGCAGTTTCGGCCGCGCGTTCGCTCACGTGGTGGGCCTGATTCCGACGGCATGGGTGCGGGCGCGGGAGGACTGAGGACAAGCGCCACGTTTGCCATTCGTCGCAGAGGCACTGTCTGCTTGGTACCAGTATCCGTGAATTCGCCACATGAAGGCCAACGGCCGGAATCGCTGCACGGCCGCCAGACATACTGGACCTCGTCAGCCATCTGGACGTCTAGGGTTGGCTCGGGAGGAGCTCGCTGGCTTGTAATCAACTTTGGTTGGCACGGCTAAGTCGCACGCGCATGACGCGTGATCGTCGTTCAAGCCCTTTCGCGTTGAGCACACGGCGCCCTTGCCCTTTACACACCACCAACGGCGGAGTCCCCGTGCACTTGGGACCCGGCCCCAAGGTGACGGCCTTGGGCGCGTCGTTCAGGGTCTCGCGGGCGACTCAGCGGCAGCGATCAGCGTTTGGAGATCATGTTCCGCGAGGTTGCCGCGCAGTTGATCAATGCTTTGTCCCCAGGAGATCCGCTGCCCGGTCACCTCATCCGTGGCCCAGCCCTCAGAGCCGCGCGCAAAGGGCAGGTCGCTAACTGCCCTCCGAACGGTTTCGACGAACTCTTCGAACACCAACACAACTGAGAGGCGCGGCGACTCGGTGAAGTCTTCAACGAAGTCGTCCTGTACGTCGTCGATGTTCAACAGCTCACTGCCCCTCGATTCGAGACGAAGCCACTCGTTAAGGTCCTCGGGCAACCCCTCGATGGACTTGAGGCCGATGTCCTGCATCGACTCCCGGAAGGCTAGCCAGTTGGGTGCCTTGTCATGCGCGGCTGTTGATTCCATCTCAGTGGTCTCCTTAGGGTGTAGTGGATTGATCGGACGAGCGATTCATTGCTGATCTCACACATTGAGCTGGCTCGTACGCGACACATGCGAGGAACAGACCGATACGCCACGCGTGCCCTGCGGCAGCGCCTTCTGCATCACAAAGTTGAACGCCTACCCAGCGCGCATAGGCCTTTGCTTGGCTTTCAGAGGTTCCAGGTGGTGGCAGGCGCTTCACTGCGAGACCGCGCACCCGGGCCGACCTGAACCAGTGAGGAAGCTTGGTGTCGTCAACGCCCTTGCGCCTGACGGTCAGCCGCACGCCAGCTGGCAGCATGCCCATCGCACTCAGAGCCTTGAGAAATCGCCTTGCTGCGATTTCGTCGTGTTGGCCACGGAAGCAGACGTCGTGGCGACGAAGGTTAAAGCGTGATGCCGCAATGACCAGCGCTTCCGACAGTAGTCCTGGGCAATCGCGAGCCGCCGCACTCATCCGAGTGGCCAGGTCATCCAGCGCCTCGACCGTCGCTTGGTGAAGATCTGCGTCAGGTACCGGCACCGGCCGGAACTGGTGGCCACCCAGGTCGCTCGGCGCCTTCATGCCGAAGGCGGGCGCGATGACACGTGCCGCCTCCAGCCATTGTTCGACCGTCGACTCATCTAGCTGGCAGCGTTCTGCAACTGCGGCGATTCGGTTCTTGTGGGGAGCGGCTTCGTCGAGACGGTTGTACAAGCTCAATGCGCGGCTCACCGAGCCAATGTCGGTATCGCTGCGGAAGCGAACTGGCGGAGCCGCAGCACACTTGCGCCAAGGGCTCGTGCTGGGTCCATTGCCCGCAGACGGGGTCGTACTCGAGTGAGTCGCGAGCGCCTTCTTGGCGCGGAAGCCTGCGACGATGCCATGCGGACCACGTTTTAGCCAAGCGTACGCGGTCGACCGAGTCGCGCCGGTCAAGCCTTGCCAAACTGACACCGGCAGGCCGGCCGCGACCCGGGTGGTCGTAGCGGCCAAGAAGAGGTCAGCCACGTGTACGTAGTGCTCAAGGCTGGTGACAGGCATGCCGTGCCCAAGCACTCGTGCCACCACATTGCTGTAGGTGCGCGACGGACCGTCTCCCGCGCCGCAAAGCAGAGTCCTGAGTCGGCGAGACCTGCGCAGCTCGCTACAAAGCGCCGGCATCGTTGAGATGTAGTCCTGCAGCTCCGGATAGTCGGGTGCCCGCAGTTTCAGCCATAGCCAGCTGGCGCAGGCGTGGCGTAAGTGGTGTAACACCAGCCTCGGCTCGTTGGTCACCGCATGCAATGCCTGTAGGACCTTTCGCACTGTGCCATCTATGGAGGCTGGGGTGTCGATGGCCTCGAAACGAGCGATGAGCCGCGACTGTCCCTGTTCATCTTCATCCAGACCGCTAAGTGCCGCCCTCCGTGAGGCGATCCAACGTCGCAGCAGCGCGCGTTCATGCATCGACAGGAGCGCGTCGATGCGCACAGTTCGGGTGGAGTTCGGCGTCTTCAGGCGATGCCCTGGATAGCGACGGACGTGGAGGTAAATGCCCGCACGATCATGGATATCACACAGCCGCAAATGGAAGACCTCGCCACGCCGGAGCCCAACGCGGAAGGTCAGCGTCAGCACCACTTGGCAGATCATCGTGTCGACCGGGTCAGCGCCGAACTGCAGCTGCTGCTCTAGCCAGTCATGAGCCGCCAGGTATTCGTCGATTGAAATCAGCGTTGAGTCCACGGGCATCAGGGCACCGCCTTCTCCGAAGGTCGCCCGTGGGTCTTCCAGCGGCTGCGCTCCATGCTCGTTTATCAAGTAGGCGTGGAAAAGGCGCAAGCCTCGCGCGATCTTTTCGACAGGATCCTGGGGTTCACATGCGTCGAGGATGACCCGGTACGTCTCGTCGAGCCGGGCGAGATCAAGCTCGGCCGCGTTCTCAGTGCTGAAGTAGCAGACCAAGCGCGGCGCAGCCAGCAGGAAGGGCGTGGCAAGAGCGTCCAAGCCGATCCCGATCTTCTCGTTTTTCGGTGGCACTGCAAGCGCAGCACAGAGCCAGCCAACGTAAGGTCGGCGATAGTCACCCGCATCGATGGTGTGCAAGAACGCATCGGCCCAACGTCGCGCGCGCTCCAGGTCTTTGGCCAGCAGGACGTCGCGAATCTCGCCAAGCCAGGGATGCTCGGCGGTGGCCGCCAGCCAGAGTTCCTCCTCTGCTGTCAGTTCGTCATCGGTCGCAATCGACGGTGCCCGACCGGGATTCCGCACTGCTCCGGGTTCGCGCTCCAGTGGGTGCCCGATAAGACGCGACCAGCACCTTGAAGTAAGGCTGTGAGAGGCGAAAGTCCGTTGCATCACATGCAAATCCACTGGTGCACTACGCAACGCCCACCAGGTTGATGCTGACCTGATCAAGTCGGTCATCTTCGATGGCAACTTGTGCGATGGGACTCCCGCACTGGCGAGAACCTCCTGCATGACCTTTACGGTGTCCTTGAAGCTGCAGACCTCGCTCGCCGCGGGAATGCGGAGTAGAAGAAGTTCCGTCACGGGATCGAGCCACCATCTTTGAAGGTGGTGGTTGCCCAGACCTTGGAGGGGCATTAGGAAGTCAACAGAGCCGGGCCCCTCGGCTGACACGCGCTTGATGTGCATTTCCTTGCGCTCGAGCAACAGCCGCAGCCGCGCGAGCTTCCCTCGGTCCAGCAAAGCCCCGTTGCACACCGCGGACAGTGCGGTTATCGCCCATAACCTCGGCGCATCATCCGGCAGTGGCTTGCTGGTGATTTCGATCAACGCATGGCGCCAGGCTTCGACTTTGGCAACAACGGTTGCTGTGCCGCGTGGGAACGGACTGGGCGGTGGCCGCAGCAGCGAGGAGACCCAGGTTGGCGCCACCGGCACGGCTTGATTGCGCAGCCGTTTTCCAACCCGGTGGAGCAAGTACAGGTTCTGCGCAGCCGTCGTGCGACTGATCTCCCGCCTCGCCACCCGGCCGAGCAGCAATGCCTCCAACTCTCGTGCGCTCCGCTCGTCTGGGCTGCCCGCAGCGGCGCTCATCGACAGAAGGGCGGCATGCGAGTTGGGCTGGCTGGCGAGCCATTGTTGTAGCTCAGCGATCGCCTTCCTGTCCTGGGCGCTACTCCGGTTCGTGACGGACTGCCAGGCGCCATCAACCACCTTGGCGAGTTCTCCGTTGCTCTTTGAGTGCGACATCAAGGCCGGGGCGACTGGTTGGCAGGGCAGCCGACTTCCCGAGCGGAGAGCCGCGATGAAGTCGGTTGAAGGCCGAGTTCGTCGGCCATGCGATCCAAGCGCGATCCGATCTCCCGAAGATGGCGATCAAAGTCGAGGGTGCCATGCATGGAGGTTGGGCTTTGCCCCATGCCGGCGTGTCCGAGGAATGAATCGACGACCTGTTCGGAGCAGCCATCGCCAAGAAGCCAAGTCCTGACATACGCTCGCGTGAAGTTGGCTGCCGCGGGGAGTCCGAACAGCGCTAGCTGACGCGTCATCCACTGTGCTCCGACGACCTGGGCTCGAGGGAGCGGGCGATCATCTGACCAATCCTGGAACATTTGTATTGCTGTCGTGCTGGTCGGGATGGATAGATCTGCTGGTTGCCAGCTCCACATTGATTGCGTGTGCTCTGCAAGGTATGCGAGTTGGCGCTGCAGTCGATGCGGCAAGGTCACCGGCCGCGCACGCGCTTCGTATTGGTCGTCCTTTTCGACGATGGAGACGATCAAGTGGGCGCCTTTGTCCGGTCCGCCCAGCGCCTGCATCTCTGCCGTCAGACGGTCTGGTTCGTTTGAGGGCCTCACTGCCGTGAGAAGGCCTTGCATCACCAAGGTGTAAAGCAGAAGCGCTTGGTGATAGCGGTGCCTCGCGCTGCGCGTCAGTGCAGGCTGCTGCTCCAGTTCGTTGCGCAGTCCCCTGATGAAGCGACGCAAATCGCCCGACCTGACGACCAGCCTTGCACCGACTGTCGTGCACTCCTCCGGCAGGTCGGTTCGAGCGACAGCCGTCGTCGGGCGACCCGCCTCTACAAGCATCCGCCGGATTGCCTTGACGTAGACAGCGGTCAAGTGTTCCGTCCGACGTTGCGTGTAGTGCAGACGAGCTTCGCCCTCGTAGCGGTGGTCCCCGCAGATCAGGGCCACGCTGACTTCATCGACGGCAGCTCGATGAAGTAGAGCAGGGAGCTTCCGTGAGGCCTTTGTTGTTGTCAGCCTCGCCCGGGACTGCGAGTCGAGCCTTTGGTTCGCTGCAAGCAGCAGTCGCTTCACTGCGGCCTCGAGCTGTTCCGGCGTTTCCTCGAACACCGGTCCGCCCACGTTGCCCCCAGCGTCTAGTTGGTGGTGTAGCAGGTCGGCGCCCAGCCCGGTGAGGTCCGGTAGTCTGAGATGGCGCGCTGCGGCGTTCGCGCTGTGGCTGAAGTTGCCCGGTGGATCCGACGTGTATCGGGGTCCGACGGCCGGCAGTGCGAATCCAACGCAAAGACCGGATTCGTCGTCCACCAGCACGACGCGTGTAGCTAGGCGTTCTCCGCGCAGAGCCTGAGCTTCCAGCTCCTGCAACGGCATCGTTCGAATCGTTCGCACATCTTCAGGTGTGCACCCGAACACCAACATGGACTTGAGCGTCAGCCCCGCCGCTCGGTCCTCTTCGTTGACGCCGGGCTTTGCGTGTGCGGGCAGCGTGCCCTCGATGGCATCCAGCAGCACCGCGACCTCGAAAGGCGTGAGCTGGGTCTTGTCCCAATAGTCGCGTTGTGCCGCGGCCTCTGTGGCCCGACGCATGGTCCACAAGCTATGCATGCCGCCGGGTCTGTCCTCGAGCGGGAACAGGTCCATGAGCGGTTGCAGGTCCTCGCTCGGGGCGATGCCCAGCCCTTCGAGCTCCTCAACTTTCTGTGGCGTCAGGCCGTCACTGTGGATGTAGGCACGTGTGACGTTGCGGGTCGGGACATCCTCATCGCCCGTATCAGGCTCGGGCGGTTCGAACAAGACGTGCGGGCTGGCTGTGAAGTGGATGAAGCCGGGTATTCCTTTCCGGCCGCCACCGGATCCCCCGCCACCTTCGCGTCGGCGCTTTGCGGGCAGGCCCTCAAAGTAGCGCTTGAAGTCATCGAAGTAGCTGACCAGCGCAACGAGTCGCTGCCGAGCTTCGCCACCCGTGTGCTTCAGTAGGAGCTGCTCTCTTCTATCGACGAGTTCGTTGACGAAGTCGTCCAGTCGAGTCTCGTACGGAAGGTCTGCGAGCAGCGGGTCCCAGGGGGAATAGCTCAGCTGCCGCAATGCCAGACCGACTGCCGCGGCTGGGCGGGGCCACGCAGGCCATTCGCCAGGGCGGTCGTACTGCAGGTACTGCTCAAGTGTGCTGTGGCTGTGCCTGGCCTCTGCCTGACTGCAGAAAAAGTGCCACTGCAGCAAACGGAACTTCCTGCCTGGCGCCGACAGCGTGGCGGTGGGCTGCGACGGGTCCGAGTCGCTGTGATGGCGGATCCACAGTGCACCTGCGAGAGGGTGTCGGTTGATGCCGTGGCGCATCAGAATCTGGTGGTTCTGATCGCGCGGCTGGCGAGTGAACTCCGCCATTTCGGCGGTCGCCTTGCCGACCAGCTCCGTCGCCCACGTCGCGGCAGTGATCCAAGGCGGGATGTCGCCGATCCACGGGTCAGCCCAGTCGTGGACGCCGTCCCTGAACTCGGGTGTCGACATGAGGCTCAGCAGGTTCTGCAGGCATCTCTGGTGCCCAAGGAGGCGCGGATGTGCGTTCAACAGCCAGAACAGACGGCTGAGGGCATCACGGTCGACTCCGGCCTCCTGTGCTTGAGTCAAGGTCTGCACGAAGGTCAGAGACTGCGCCGGAGCCGTCGTGTCTTCGCGATCGGGTGTATCAGCCGCGGCGGTACCAGGCTTTTGTGGTTGCGCCATCAATCCTCCCCTGGCGCCCAGTGAGGCTTCAGCGCTGACACGCTCATGCCGGTTGCTGCCGCGAACTCCCTGAGCCCAGGACGCTTGAGCGCTGTTACGCCCGCCTTCTCCAGGGCTCTCCACAGGGCTACCGCGGCGGCAGAGTAGCCGTTGCCGGGCCGGTGAAGGGCAGGCAGGAACTCCAGCTCGTAGACGATGTAGTTCAGCTTCTGCTGCAAGCTGAGCGTCTTCGTCTGGACAATGCTTACCGGCAGCAGGTCATCGTGGTGCGCCAACCGCCTGGCCAACGTCAAGGCCTTCCCGCTGCCCAAGTGCACCAAGCGTCCGCGCCGGTACCAGACTGGCAGGTGATTGTTCTGAATGGCGATCCGTGTGATTGGTAGTGACCAGCGATCGCTTTGCATCGACACCTCGACGAGGACATCGTTCTCGCGCAGGAACTGCGTGATGTCCTCGTCGACGCCGTCAACTTCATCCAGCCGGACTCGCCGGACTTCGATGTCGTGGTCGATGGAGCTTGTTCGCCTCGGTGCCGGCGCCTCTGGTCGCGTCTCAGTTGCAGCCGGCCTGTCCGTCGCTCGGTGGGGGGCGCGCTCTGTCGGCGCTGTATCGGTGAGCGGTTGGCTCGCTTCAGCTGCTGCGTTCGCGCCGGTGCCGGGTCCGCCCGAGGTCAGTTCGGCGCTTGCTGCATCGGAAGGCGGCTCGGTTGCTGGATCTCCGCCATCGGGATGTTGTTGCATGTCTCCTGACTCCTTTCGCATCGGCCCGTGTTGACTGCATAGCCAGCCTACAGCCTGCGCATAAATTTCAGGTCACTTTCGTTTCGATGCGAGCCAAAAAAAGTTGTTTTAAATCAACAACTTAGATTCACTTTTCGCCTGGCCAACCAATGTAATTCCGTGCGTCGGACATGAAACCGTCGGGGTGCCTGAAGGCGCTGCTTTATCGGCCTTGCAGCCCAGTCGGAACCTCAGCCTCGTCCCTCGGAGGCGGCTCGTGTTGGCGCGCATTCCGGTGTATGACCACTTGGCTGGGGCCCCGTTCTTGGTGGCAACCTGCATAGAAAAGTCGCCGAACTTCCCTTTCCGCAGGAACAATCTAAGTGTTTTCATGCGTGGGGGAGACCGCGCGAGTACAGAAGAGCCCCCTTGCATAGAAAAAATCGAATAATGACCATGTGATGGGATTCGCCCCGAGCGTTCTATTCCGACAGGCCCTGCCTTCGTTACCTCGAGGCACACCGCTCTCAACGCAGCTGCTGCGGGACCGGGGCCTCACCGCCAAGCAGGTTGGCAGGCTGGCGGAGAACGGCTGGCTGCGTCGGCTCGGGCGAGGCGTCTACCTGCTGCCTGGGGACGAGCTGAATCGCGAGGCCACCCTGGCATGGCTTGGAACGCAAGTCCCCGGCCTGCATGTCGCCGGCAAGACGGCTCTCGGTTGGCGCGGTGTTCGCCACAACCTGGCATTCAAGGAGCGGCTGGTTCTCTGGGGAGAAGTACCCGCCAGGCTCCCGGCCTGGCTCACGACCGCCTTCCCCGCCATGTATCAGGCCACCCACCTGTTCAACGACTCGCGTCCCTCAGGCCTGGGCCTCGCGCCATTGCCAGGGGAGCGTTCCGACCTCCTCGTGTCGGCACCTGAGCGAGCCATGCTGGAACTGCTGAGCGACGTCGGCAAAAGCCAGGGTATCGAGGAGGCGCGCCATCTCGTGGAGGCCGCGCGATCCTTGCGCATGGGCGTGTTGGATACCTTGCTGGCCCATCTCAAGCGAATCAAGGTGGCCCGGCTTGCCCACTCGTTCGCCGATGAGCTGGGTCTTCCTTGGGCTGACCTTGCGCGCCGCCACAGCGGGCGCATCGGTGGAGGCCAGCGCTGGGTGTCGACCACGAAGACCGGCGAACGCCTCAACTTGAAGCGCCCGTCATGAACGCCGGCTACGTCCGCACCGTGCAACTGCTGCTGGCCGTGGCATCGGCGGTCTTCGACGCGACCGCGCTTGCGATGACGGGTGGCACGGCCTGCGCGCCATCAATACCGAACTGGCGGCGTTTCAGGCCCGGGTCGACGCCCCTGGACTCAAATCCATCCCGTTCCAGGTTCAAGTAGTGGACTTCGCAAAGAGGTTCGCAAGTAAGCCCGCATAGGAGTCAAAAAATTCATACTTAACATTGGGTTATGGAACAATCTATGTTCGCATGACAGCCCCAATGTACGACCGGCCTCACCAGTTCGAGCCGCTGTTGCCCTCCTCGGCGCGCCAAGAGCCGTTGTTGGCCAAGGCGCACGACCTGGCACTGTCGGCCAGCGGCCTGGCCGGCCAGACGCTTGCAGGCGAACTGCGCGGTTTGCTGCGCGCCATGAATTCCTACTACTCCAACCGCATCGAAGGGCAACACACGCGCCCGCTCGAGCTGGAGCAGGCGCTGCGCAAGGACTTCTCGCAAGACGCCAAGCTGGCGGCCCGCCAGCGCCTGGCCATTGCCCACATCGATGCCGAGATCGAACTGGAGGCGCGGTTCTCTGGTGCCGCCGGGGCGGGTGAGCTGTATTCCGCTCAGACGGTCAGAGGCATCCACGACGCACTGTTCTCCAGGCTTCCGTCAGGCGACCTGAAGACAGATCAAGGCGCGCCGATCGAGCCCGGCGCGCTGCGAGACCGGCAGGTGAGCGTAGGGCGCCACGTAGCACCCATGGCTGCCAGCCTGGGCATGTTCCTGGATCGGTGGGGTTCCTTCTACGGCGGCGTTCGCCGAGGCGATGCCGCCTTGGTGGCCATGGCTGCTGCGCACCAGCGCCTTGGATGGATCCACCCCTTCATCGACGGCAATGGCCGGGTCATGCGCCTGCACACGCATACCCTGCTCAGCGCACTGGGCTACACCGGCGGCATGTGGTCGCCCCTGCGGGGCTTCGCCCGCTCCGTCGACCGCTACTACGCGCTGTTGGCCGCCGCCGACGAGCCGCGGCGCGGCGACCTGGACGGCCGGGGCAACCTCAGCGAATCGGCACTGGTCGACTGGATCGACTACGTGCTGGATGTCTGCATCGACCAGGTGGCTTTCATGCGCTCGATGCTCAACCTGGGCGCCATCGAGCAGCGCATCGCGGCCTGCCTGAGCTTCGAGCAGGAGTCGGTCAAGAGCGGCGTGCGCCTGGAGGCTTTGCGCCCCCTTCACTACCTGTTCGTGACTGGCCTGGAAATCGAGCGCGGCGAGTTCAAGCGGATGACCGGGCTGGGCGACCGCACGGCCGTGAACCTGGTCTCGGCGCTCGTGCGCCGAGGGCTTTTGCGCAGCGACACGGTGCAGGGCAAGGTCCGCTTCGGTTTGCCACTTCATGCGCTGCGCTTCTACTTCCCGGCGCTGTGGCCGGAGGCCGAAGCCGACACCGCTGCGCTGTAGCGGCCAGAGGGCCTACGGCGACGGTTGGGCCTATGCAGCCAGTCGCGCCGCGGCGTCTTGGACGCCTCCGAGGATGCTGTCCGCCACTTCAGCCGGGAAGCCGTGCGGCAACCGCGCACGCACCAGGGCCAGCGCCTCGGGCGTTCGCGCCACGAGGTCGTCGACGACCGCCTGTGCCGGGCGCCCATCAGCCGTGACGACGCCGTATCGCGTGCCGAGCTCCAGCCAGTGCCTGCGCAGGATGTCCTTCATCTTCCAGTGCGCGTTCTTCGTCCGCACTGCCATGGCCAGCTTGGCCTTGTGCGGCGAGATCTTCGATGGGCCCTCGCCCAGCACCGGATACGCCGACAGCACGTCGTACAGCGGCGTGAGCTGATAGCGCCCGCCAGGCCGGATGAAGAGGCTGAAGTTCTTCGCATGGCCGTCGGTGGCGCACAGCATCCAGAACAGCACCTGCGCCTGGAAGAAGACTCGCCGGTCCTGCTCCCGTGCCAGCGAGCCTTCCAGCAACTGGAAGATCGCGTCGATGCCGGGCCCGCCCTCGGCCTCGTACTTGGCCGTCGGCGGAAGGCCCTTGGCCTGGCACAGGTCCTCCTGCGGCAGGCGCACCAGGCGCTTGTCCCCCTGCGGTGCCACCCACCAAACGCGGTCGAATCGTTCGACGGCCAGCACCTTCATGTCTTCGAAGGCGAGGGGCTCGCAGGCGGCGACGGGCAGCCCGTAGGCGGCCAGGATCTGGGCACACAGCCATTCGTTCTCGACCGAATGGCGCATGTCGAGCTTCATGCCCCCGATCAGGCCGAGCGGCAGCTTCAGGATGTGCGTGGTGGGCGTTGCGCCGCGCGGCAAGTACCACTGGCCATCCATCTGGAGCAGCGCCGTCTTCTCCTGGGCGCCTGCGATCGAGATCCGCAAGTCGGCGTCTTCGCCCGCGAGGCCCAGCACCTGGGGCGTGGAGGTGGCGCGCAGCAGCGCGGCCACTTGTGCTTCGGTCAGGGGATCCGCCTCCAGTGGTGCCACGCCGGACGACGCTGTGCCAATCGGCAGGATCTGCAGCGCGCCGGCACAGTCGCGGCCGGCTTCAGCCAGCAGGTCGAATGCATCGGTGGAATCGGCACGGTAGCGGCGCGTCATGCGCTCGCGAATGTCCTTGCTGTCGGGTAACAGGTTCTCGAACCAGGCCCGCACGTGCGGGCCGCGGTGGGGGCTGTTGCCCGGGATGAAGGGCAGCGACAGCGACAACGGTCGACCCTGCTCCGAGCGCGTCCAGTCTGGGTCGTACTGCAGGGTGTCGGGCACGTTCAGCCCGAGGCTCCAGGTGCCGACGAAGGCCCCGTTCATCCACAGTCCTAGAGTCTGGCGGGCCCGATTCAAGCGGGTCGTCGAGCGGCGCTCCATGATGGTCACCAGGCCGGCTTGTCGCCCGCGGCGGGCTGAGTCTCGCTGGCCGGGGAATCAGCCACGCTTGCGGGCTTGCTCAGGACCAGTTCGACGCCGAGGATGCCGAGCAACTTCAGGAGCCTGCCCACGCCGACGGTTTCCGCGTTGCGCTCCAGGGTCGAGTAAGTTTGCTGGGTGACGCCCAGGCGCAGGGCGACGTCGCTCTGGGTCAGGCCCGACTCTTTGCGGAAGGCTTGGAGCAGGACGGACAGTTGCTCGGCTGTGCGCAGGTGGTAGTCGCCCATACAGCCTCCAGGATGTGAACGCGATTCACAGATCATAGACTGTTTCTGATCATCACAGCCTATGAACTGTATCGACGGTCGACAGGTCTGGACGTGTGGAGTCGCGTCGCGGCGTCCTGCTCGCCACGACGGCGCGCCGTTCGGTAGGCAACAACCTCATCGTTCGACATGCGCTGTTGATGCGAGCGCCAATGCAGAGACGCCGTAGATCTCCCGAGCACATTCGCGCGGCTGCCAGCCGGAACATGGGACGGCTCACACCCTCGCGAGTCTGAAGACGGGCGCCAGCGAGTTCAGGCAACAGCACGAGCAACTGGCCGCGCTGCGGAAGCGATCCATCGAGACAGGCGCCGACGTCTCCTGAGCGCCTTCGCCGCGGCTGATCCAGCGTCGATGACGGGTGCGTCTGCAGGCGCCCCAGGAACGACGGGCAACGCGTCCAACAAGCACGCTGTGCGATCATCTGCAGCGTTCGAGTCGCGCGACTGCGTCAAGGCCCAGCAGTTGGCCCAACGGTCAGTTCGCGAGCACTGCGCGCGAGGTCCGTTCGGAGGCCTGTCCGGCGGCAAGCGGCGAAAACAGGCGAAATCTGCGGCCGGGTCGACCGGCGGCGATGGCTCTAAGACGTTGATTAACAACGATTTTTGCCAGTCTGACCCCTGCTGAACCGTTGTGCCTCATGGGGCTCATAACCCAAAGGTCGCAAGTTCAAATCTTGCCCCCGCAACCAACACAGCCGAAGTCAAAACAAGAACAATGGCAATCAAGGCCCGCCTCGTGCGGGCCTTTTTCTTGCTGCGTCCACACGCGAGCGAATGTTGCCGAACAGTGTCGTGCCTTGCCATTGGCGACATGCATGGCGCCGATAGCGCGGCGCCTGCTGCAGACAAGGCCCCGACGCGCTACGCTGGCGCCCGGCTCGGTTCGTCGGGAGCGTGCTGTTGTTCGGTGCGCGCGATGCCAGCCGGATGCTGGAGTGCGGATGCCTTCGTTGTCGACGCTGATCGACGCCCGCCTGACGCAGTTGTCCACGGGGCTGGCTCTGGAATGGCCGGGCGGCAGCGCCGGCGCCGGAAGCGGCGCGCAAGTGCGCCTGCGGCTGCGCCACAAGCGCCAGCTGGCCAGTCTGCTGGGCGGGCAGATCGGCCACCTGGCCGACGCCTATGTGCGTGGCGAGGTCGACATCGAAGGTTCGCTGGCTGACGTGATGGCCATCGCCGGCGAACTGGTCGGCGACCCGGTGCAGGACGGCGCACGCAGCCTCTGGACACGCTGGTTGGCCAGCTGGCGTTCGCGCTGGGCACACCGCCTGCACCGCGATGCCGCCCAGGTGCAGTTCCACTACGACGTGAGTGACGACTTCTACGCGCTGTGGCTGGATCCGCTGCGTGTCTATTCCTGCGCCTTCTTTGCCGACCCGGTCATGCCGCTGGCCACGGCCCAGCAGGCCAAACTCGACCTGGTCTGCCGCAAGCTGCAGCTGGCGCGTGGTCAACACTTCCTGGACATCGGTGCCGGCTGGGGCGGCCTGCTGCTGTGGGCGGCGCAGCACTACGGTGTGCAGGCCACCGGGGTCACGCTGTCGCGCAACCAGCATGCCCATGTGAACCGGCTGATCGACGAACGTGGGCTGCGCGGCCAGGTCGAGATGCGCTTGATGGACTACCGCGAGATCCCGGCCGACGAACGCTACGACCGCATCGCCTCGATCGGCATGTTCGAGCACGTGGGCCTGGCGCGCATGCACGGCTACTTCGGCAAGCTGCAGCAGCTGCTGCGCCCGGGGGGCCTGCTGCTGAACCATGCCATCGCCTCGGGCGGGCTGGGCAACGCCGAGCTCGGCGCCGGCATGGGCCGCTTCATCGAAAAACACATCTTCCCGGGTGGTGAGATCCTGCATGTCTCGCAGGCGGCACGCGGCCTGGCGGGTGCCGGGCTGGAGTTGCTGGACGCAGAGAACCTGCGTCCGCACTATGCGCGCACGCTGTGGCACTGGTCGCAAGGCCTGGAATCGAAGCTGGAGCAGGCGCGTTTGCTGACCAGCGAAGCCACGGTGCGGGCCTACCGGCTGTACCTGGCCGGCTCGGCGATGTGCTTCGAGCGGGGCTGGCTGGCGCTGTACCAGTTGCTTGCGGCGCGTGCCGAAGAGCAGCGCCCGGCGCTGACGACCTGGGCCACCCGCAGCGACTACCCGTTCAACCGCCGTCACATGCTGCAGGGCTGAGCGCCGCCAGCATGCGGTCCAGCGTGGCGTAGAACTCGTCCAGCGCCATGCTGCCCAGCTGGGCCTCCATCGCGGCGTAGGCGGCCTCGACCTGGGGCGCCATGCGGGCCGCCAGCGCCCGGCTCTTCGCCGTCAACGCCACCTGCACACGGCGCTGGTCGCGGTCCACACGCTGCCGGCGCACCAGGCCGGTTTCCTCCATGCGCGCCAGCACGCCGGCCAGGCTGGGGCTGGAGATGCAGCAGACCTCGACGATCTCGCGCGGTTCCAGCGTCTCGTGCGCCAGCAGCGCACGCACCACCCGCCACTGCTGCTCGGTCAGGCCATGTGCGTTCAGGATGGGGCGGAAGCGCGCGATGACGGCTTCGCGCGCCTGCAGCAGCAGCAGCGGCAGGTTGCGGCGCAACGGGGCGGGCGGCTTGCGGGTCATCACGCTTGACGCTGAGTGGACACAGTCTTAGATTACTCACATCTTAGTGAATATCGACTGCCGTGCAAACCCTGCCGCAACCCCAGTTCAACGCCGCACCCTGGCGACTGTCGGGCCGGGTGCTGGGTGTGGCGCTGAACGATCCGGCGGCGCTGGCGGCGCTGGGCGATGCCGTGCATGCGCCGCCGTACAAGGCGCCGCCGCGCACGCCCGTGCTCTACGTGAAGCCGCGCAACACGCTGGTGGCCAACGGCAGCACGCTGGCGCAGGAATTGACCGGTGTCGAGCTGGGTGCGACGTTGGGCCTGGTGATCGGCCAGGCCAGCAGTGCGGTGCCGGTGGCCCAGGCGTTGCAGCATGTCGCAGGCTGCCTGCTGGTGGCCGACCTCTCGCTGCCGCACGACAGCTGGTACCGCCCTGCGGTGCGCGCGAAGGCACGCGACGGCAGCTGCGTGCTGGGGCCGCTGGTGGCGCCGGTGGACCCGGCCAGCACGGTGCTGGAGGTCTGTGTCGACGGCGAGCCGGTGCAGCGTGTCGCCCTCGCACAGATGCAGCGGGGCGCGGCCCAGTTGCTGGCCGAGGTCAGCGAGTTCATGACCTTGCAGCCCGGCGACCTGCTGCTGCTGGGCCTGGCGGCCAGCGCACCGCGGCTGCGGGCCGGCCAGTCGTTCAGCATCACGGCGCCCGGCCTGGGTCGCTTGCAAGGCAGCCTCGCATGAAAACCGCCCGTGTTGCCTACGCCGGTGCCGTGCACACGGCGCGGCCGCATGCCCAGGGCCTGCGGCTGGCCGACGGCCGTGTGTTGGCCGAGGACCAGGTCGTGTGGCTGCCGCCGTTCGAGGTCGGCACCGTCATCGCGCTGGGGCTGAACTACGCCGATCACCTGAAGGAGTTGTCGCGTGAACTCACGGTGACAACCAAGGACGAGCCGCTGGTGTTTCTGAAGACCACAAACAGCCTGCTCGGCCACCGCGGCCAGACGCGGCGACCGCAGGACGTGGCCTTCATGCACTACGAGTGCGAGCTCGCGGTGGTCATCGGCAAGCCCGCAAAAGCCGTGCGCCGCGCCGACGCGCTGCAGCATGTCGCGGGCTACACGGTGTGCAACGACTACGCGATCCGCGACCATCTCGAGAACTGGTACCGGCCCAACCTGCGTGTGAAGAACCGCGACGGCGGCACCGTGCTCGGGCCCTGGTTCGTCGACGCTGCCGACGTGCCCGACCCGCAGGCGCTGGCGCTGCGCACCTGCGTCAACGGCCGTGTCACGCAAGAAGGCAGCACGGCGAACATGGTGCACGACGTGGCGTCGCTGATCGAACACCTCAGCAGCTTCATGACGCTGCAGCCCGGCGACGCCATTCTCACCGGCACGCCCGAAGGCGTGGTCAACGTCAACCCCGGCGACGAGGTGGTCTGCGAGATCGACGGCATCGGCCGCCTCGTCAACACCCTCGTCGCCGACAGCGCCTTCGGGCGTTAGGAGAGCCCGTCATGCGCGTGCAACACCTGATCGCCGGCCGCGCGGTCGAAAGCGCCGACTATTTCGAAACCGTCAACCCGGCCACGCAGCAGGTGTTGGCTGAGGTGGCGCGTGGTGGCGAGGCCGAGGTGAACGCTGCGGTGGCCGCCGCGAAGGCAGCGTTCCCGAAGTGGGCCGCGACGCCGGCCCCGGAACGCGCGAAGCTGGTCCGCAAGCTCGGTGACCTGATCACCGCCCATGTGCCCGAGATTGCGCGCACCGAGACGATGGACACCGGCCAGGTGATCGCGCAGACCGGCAAGCAGTTGGTGCCACGTGCGGCCGACAACTTCCACTACTTCGCCGAGATGTGTGTGCGCGTCGACGGCCACACCTACCCGACGGCGACGCACCTGAACTACACGCTGTTCCATCCGGTGGGTGTCTGCGCGCTGATCAGCCCGTGGAACGTGCCGTTCATGACCGCGACCTGGAAGACCGCACCGGCGTTGGCCTTCGGCAATACGGCGGTGCTGAAGATGAGCGAGCTGAGCCCGCTGAGCGCGGCGCGTCTGGGTGAGCTGGCGCTCGAAGCAGGCATCCCGGCCGGCGTGCTGAACATCGTGCACGGCGACGGCCGCACCGGCGAAGCGCTGGTCAAGCACCGCGACGTGCGCGCGATCTCGTTCACCGGCAGCACCGTCACCGGCAACCGCATCGTGCAGGCCGCGGGCTTGAAGAAGTTCAGCATGGAGCTCGGCGGCAAGAGCCCGTTCGTGGTCTTCGAAGACGCCGACCTGGCGCGCGCGCTCGACGCCGCGGTGTTCATGATCTTCAGCAACAACGGCGAGCGCTGCACCGCCGGCAGCCGCATCCTCGTGCAGAAGAGCATCTACGCCGACTTCGCCGCGAAGTTCGCCGAGCGTGCGCAGCGCATCACGGTCGGCGACCCGCTGGACGAGAACACCATCGTCGGCCCGATGATCAGCCCCACGCACCTGGCCAAGGTGCGGCACTACATCGAGCTCGGCCCGAAGGAAGGCGCGACGCTGCTGTGTGGCGGACTCGGCGCGCCCGACGACCTGCCGGCCGCGCTGCGCCAGGGCAACTTCGTGCTGCCCACGGTGTTTGCCGATGTCGACAACCGCATGCAGATCGCGCAGGACGAGATCTTCGGGCCGGTGGCCTGCCTGATCCCGTTCGACGACGAGGCCGACGCCATCCGCATCGCCAACGACACGGCCTACGGCCTGAGCAGCTACGTCTGGACCGAGAACCTCGGCCGCGCGCACCGCGTCGCCGCGGCCATCGAGGCCGGCATGTGTTTCGTCAACAGCCAGAACGTGCGCGACCTGCGGCAACCGTTCGGCGGCACCAAGGCCAGCGGCACCGGGCGCGAAGGCGGGACCTGGAGCTACGAGGTGTTCCTCGAGCCGAAGAACGTGGCCGTGTCCTTGGGCAGTCACCACATCCCGCACTGGGGCGTCTGAACCATGGGCAAGCTTGCGCTCGCCGCGAAGATCACGCACGTGCCGTCGCTGTACCTCAGCGAGCTCGACGGCCCGCACAAGGGCTGCCGGCAGCCGGCGATAGCCGGCCACCACGAGATCGGGCGCCGCTGCCGCGAACTCGGCGTCGACACCATCGTCGTGTTCGACGTGCACTGGCTCGTCAACAGCGAGTACCACGTCAACTGCGGCCCGCGTTTCCACGGCGTCTACACCAGCAACGAGCTGCCGCACTTCATCAGCAACCTGCCCTACGACTACCCGGGCAACCCGGCGCTCGGCCACCTGATCGCCGACGTTGCCAACGAGATGGGCGTGAAGAGCCGCGCGCACAGCAACACGACGCTGGAGATCGAGTACGGCACGCTGGTGCCGATGCGCTACATGAACGCCGACCAGCACTTCAAGGTGATCTCGGTGTCGGGCTGGTGCATGTGGCACGACCTGCGCGAAAGCGGCCGCTTCGGGCTGGCGGTGCGGCGTGCGATCGAGGAACGCTACGACGGCACGGTCGCGATCTTCGCCAGCGGCTCGCTGAGCCACCGCTTCGCACAGAACGGCAGCGCGCCCGAGTTCATGCACAAGGTCTTCGACCCCTTCCTCGAAGCCACCGACCACGCCGTCGTCGAGATGTGGAAGCTGGGCCGCTGGGCCGAGTTCTGCGCGATGCTGCCGATGTACAACGAGAAGTGCTTCGGCGAAGGCGGCATGCACGACACCGCGATGCTGCTCGGCGCGCTCGGCTGGGACCGCTACGACGCCGGCGTCGAGATCGTCACGCCGTACTTCGGCAGTTCGGGCACCGGGCAGATCAACGCCATCTTCCCGGTCACGCCGCTGAGGAAATGAGATGCCGCACCTCGTGATCCTTTACTCGCCGGCGCTCGACGCCGAGACCGACGTGTCGGCGCTGTGCCGCCGGCTTGCCGACACGATGCTCGAACAGCGCGACGACGCCGACAAGCCGGTGTTCCCGCCGGGCGGCGTGCGTGTGTTCGCCTACCCGGCAGCGCACAGCGCGGTCGCGGACGGCAAACATGACTACGCCTTCATGTACCTGAACCTGCGCATGGCGCGCGGCCGCAGCGCGGCGGTGCAGCAG
>JBASTF010000713.1:0-14307 GCA_049274755.1 Rubrivivax sp.
GCGCCCGGCAGTCGACGCGCAGGACATGGTGCTCGACGCCGAGCCGCTCGCAGACCGCGGCGGCCGCGGCAACCTCGGCCTGCGCAGGCAACTGGCCGTAGTCGATCGTGATGGCCACGTCGGGGCGCTTCCACCAGGCGATGCACAGCGAATCCATGCCGCCGGACAGCAGCAGCGCATTCCTGGTGGTCATAGGGCACAGGCGGTCCAGAGCGTCTCGTAGACCGCGGACACGTAGTCGTCGCGGAGGATGCAGCCGGAGCCCTGCATCATCTTCTTGTTCTCGGCTGACTCGTTCTCGCAGTACAGCACGACCGGAATGCCCTTCGCGCGGGCATAGCCGACCTCGTAGACCGTCCCCGAATCCATGCCGTCGCCGATGGCGAAGACGAGGTCCGCCTTGTCGAGCGCCGCCAGGTCCAGCATGACGACGTCTTCGGCGCAGCCATGGCCGACGTCGTGGTAGGGCGAGAACACCTGCAGGCCCATGCCCAGCAGATCGGCCCGCGCCTGCTCCACGAGCCACAGTTGGGCCAGCGTGAAAAAGGGGCCGGCGAGGTACACCGTGGGGCGCTTCCCGGCCCGGTACGCCGGCGCCGTGATGATCGGCGCGGGGTCGAACGACTCCAGCGCCGCCGGCGTCGCGAACCCGCGCGTCTGGCAGTAGTACGCCGTGGCCCGCGAGGCAAGGTCGGCGCTCTCTGCGGCGGAGCGCCCTTCGTGGAGCCAGCGGAAGGCGAAGTGCGCGACGAAGTTGTCGCCCGAGCCCAGCTTCCAGACGCCCTGCGAACGGTAGGCGGGAACCGACTGCACGGTCCGGCCGTCGTGGACCAGTGCGCCCATCGGCCCCTGCTTGATGATGACCACCTGGGCCACGCCCTGTCGAACGAGCGTCTCGGCCATCTGCTCCACGGGTTGCGGCGCAGGCCCAGTCGACCCTGTCAGCAGGCTCGCTTCGTGTCGATTGAGCACCATCGCCAGAGCTCGCGCGCTGGACCCGTTCGCGGCGAAAGGCCGGGGCGCGACCGCGTCCTGCGGGTCGTAGACGACCTGGTCGCCGTGCACGATGGCGTCGCCCTCCATCAGCCCGAAGCGCACCAGGCGCTCGGCGTGGACGGTCAGCGGCAGATGGGTTTCGCCCCGGCCGTAGATTCTGGGCGTCTCGAGTCCGTGGTGGTAGTCGAACGTGATCGGCTGATCGACTGCCGTGGCGTGAACGGTGAATCCCTCGAGCGCACCGCGGGACGTCATGACTTCCGTCGCAACCGGGTCGAGGTAGCTGTGCAGCGACACCGGCGCGCCCATGCTGGCCAGGGCCGTGGCGGCGCGGCCGGCCGACCCGTAGATCTCGCGCCACGCCGGGCGCATGCATCGCTCGCGGTAGACGCCACCGACGACGGCGATCGTGCTCGGAGCCTGCGTCGCGCCGGACACGGTCACGCCGCCTTCACCCGCACGCGAACCTGCCCGCCGTTCATGGAGGTGACCGTGGCGACGAACTGCGTGCCGCCGGCCATGCACTCGCGCAGGCGCTGGATCAGCGGTGAGGCCAGGCCTCCGGCAACCTGGCCGCCGTGCAGCACCACGACAACGGTCGTGCCGCCGGCCGCCTGTGTGGCAACCAGGAGTTCGTCACCGACCTGAATGCCGGCGACGACGGCGGCCTTGGGGGAACTGAGCTGGGTGTCGAACACCAGCGACGCGCAATCGTCGGGGCCGGGATCGAAACCGCCGCCACCGCCGCCTCCACCGGAACCTGACATTTTTTGTCCTCCTTGATGCACCAGAATACCGCACGGAGTGCGGAGCACCTGCGGAAGGCAGGCCGTGTTCTCCCTTCAATGGCGAGGCACTTGCAGCAGAAGCGATTCGCGCCGGACCAGCCCATTGGCTTGGAGAGCCTGCAACACAATGGTAGAGTTGTGTTTTGATCCCAGAGTCCGATCCCTCCTCCGGCAATCTGCCCGTTGGTGAGCACAGCGCCACCTGGCCAGAACTGCTCTCGTCCGCTTCGGTCAGCCGCCGTGGCGACGCAGGCTATTGGACGGCCTGCTTGATGCGTTGCGCCTGCTCAGGGCGGCGGGCTGCCGGCGCGTCTACCTGGACGGCAGCTTAGTGACCTCCAAGTTGGAGCCTGGAGACTTCGACGCCTGCTGGGGCGCGGCGGGCGTCGATTTCGACAGGGTGGACGACCGGTTGCTGACGTTCGATCGAGGACGCGCGACCCAGAAGGCTGCATTTCTGGGCGAACTGTTCATTGCCGACAGCCGTGCCGACCCGCACGGCACGTTGTTTCGCGATTTTTTCCAGATCGACCGCGATGGCCGACGCAAGGGCATCGTGGTCATCGACTTGGGGGAACTGCCATGATCACCAACCAACGCCAGTACCTCAACACGCAGGCGCAGGCAGAGCGCTTCCGGCAGGCGCTGGCCGCCCCTGACGCACCCGATGTGCACCCCAAGGCCGCCAAGGCCATGCGCGGGGGGCTCCAGAGCCAGCTTGACGACCTGGAGGCCGAACTTTCGGAGTACGACACCCTGCGCCAAGGCAAAGTGATCACGCTCGAAGCCGAGTCCATCGTGGGCATCGGAGTTGTGCTCATCAAGGCGCGCATCGTGCGCAACCTGACGCAGAAGGAACTGGCAGAGCGTCTGGACCTCGCCGAACAGCAGGTGCAGCGTTACGAAGCGACGCAGTACCGCGGGGTGGCCGCTGAGCGTCTGCAGCAGGTCGCCGACGCGCTTCAGTTGCGCGTGCGCGAGGTGTTCACGATGGACGACCGTTGAGGTGCCCCAGCGCACGGCGTCGCAGGCTCAGGCGAAGCGTGAAGTACCGTCGCGCGACTCGCTCCTTCCGGCAAGACGGCCACATGCGGTCACAGCAAAGTACGTGATGAAGACCATCGAGATTCGGGATGCGAAAGCACAGTTCTCGGCGCCGGTGGAAGCGGCTGAGCACGGGCGGCCAACCACCATCACGCGGCACGGCCGGCCGGCCGCCGTGCTGGTGTCGGTCGACGATGCGCGACGGTTGTACCCGCGAAGCGAGCCGACCTTTGCGGACATTCTGCTGTCCTATCCGGGAGGCATCGACTTCGAACGCAACGCCCATTAAGGACAGTCTGCAAAACCCACCCCGCAACGCGCGGTGGAGTCACTCGCGGCTCTGTCATGTCGTGATGCTGAATCTGTGGACCCGTTGAGCGCGTTTCCAGGCATGCAGGTCACGACTTCGAGCCGGGTGGCGCTGTGGCGCCGCATAGCAGGCGCACTCATCCCTGCGCTCCGAGCACGCGTCGCCGTGCCATCCACAGATTGCTCAACGCGAACAGCATCGTCAGTCGTGCGGTGTTCTTGGCCAGGCCGCGGTAGCGCGCCTTGGCATAGCCGAACTGCTGCTTGACGACCCGGAATGGGTGCTCCACCTTGGCCCTTACGCTGGCCTTGGCCTTCTCGAGTTGTTCGCCTTTGAACTCCGGCTCGATGAACGGATTGAGCTTGCGCCGCAGTCCCGGGCGCATGGCAACGAACCAATCCGGACCTGCGGCCTCTGGCCGCTTGTGCACGCCCTGGTAACCGGCGTCGCCGAAGGCGACCTGTTCGTCTCCGTGCAGCAGCGAACCGGCCTGCGTCACGTCGCTGACGTTGGCCGCCGTGCCGATGACCGTGTGCACCAGCCCCGACTCGGCATCCACCCCGATGTGCGCCTTCATGCCGAAGTGCCACTGGTTGCCCTTCTTCGTCTGATGCGTCTCGGGATCGCGCTCGCCGGTCTTGTTCTTGGTCGAACTCGGCGCTGCGATGATGGTGGCGTCCACCACGGTGCCGGTCTTGAGCATCAGCCCATGCTGGGCTGCGCATTCCATTGATCGCGGACACCCATTCCAGGCTGATCGCGGACAGCGTTCCAGACGATCGCGGACACCGCTGGGCGAGGGTCTGAGTGACGGGTGGGATGGTAGCGTGGGTGTCCGCCATCACGGTGGAACGCTGTCCGCGATCAGCGTGGAACGGCCCCTCCCGGGTTATCCACGCGGCGCCCCCGGGGCGCCGGGTGGGTAACCCGGTGCCGAAGGCGTTTTCTGCAGCTTGGATGGTTGCCGCTGCAGCCTTGTCCACGGCGGCGGGCGTCGCCTGCGACGAACGACCGCCGCGGTGGGCAAGGCGGGCACCAGCGGCACGGTCTTGGGCGTGTCACCGATGCCGAAGGCTTACGCCTTGCGCCGGCGCAGGGATTCGCCCTTGAGCGCCAGGGTGTGCGCGCTATGCAGCAGCCGATCCATGATGGCGTCGGCGATGGTGGGCTCGCCCAGCCACTGATGCCACGCGGAGGTAGGCAACTGGCTGGTGATCAGCGTGCTGCGGCTGCCCGCGCGATCGTCCAGCAGTTCCATCAGATCGTGACGCTCAGTGGCGGCGATGGGAGCGATGGCCAGATCGTCGAGCACGAGCAGGTCCAGCCGTGCCAGCTGCATCAGCCGGCGGCTGAAGCTGCCGTCGCCGTGGGCGACCTGCAGCTCCTGCAGCAGCCGCGTCGCGCGGGTGTACAGCACGGTGAAGCCCTGGCGGGCGGCCTGTTGCGCGAGCGCGCAACCAAGCCATGTCTTGCCGCAACCGGTGGCGCCTGTGATGAGCACGTTGCGGCCGTGGCGGATCCAGTCGCCCTCGGCCAAGGCGGTGACGAGCTGACGGTCCAGGCCGCGCCCGGCGCGCCAGTCGATGTCCTCGATGCAGGCGCTGCCGATCTTGAGCTTGGCGTTCTTCAGCAGCCGCGCCACGCGCTTGCCGTCGCGCCAGTCGAGTTCGCGCTGCACGAGCAGGGCCAGGCGCTGCTCGAATGGCAGCGCTTCGGCCGCGGCGCGGCTGGCGTCGTCGTTGAGCGCGGCGATCATGCCGTCCAGGCGCAGGCTGCGCAGTTGGTCCAGGGTGTGTTGATGGAGCATGGGGGTCTCGGGTAGGGGTGTGCCGTGGGGTTGAGCGAACAAGGCCGCCGCGGCTTCAGTGGTGGCCGTAGTAGCCGGGGCCGCGCACGTTGTCGTGCTCGGGCATGCGTGTGGGGGCGGCGCCGCCGAGCAGGTTGGTGTCCTGCCGGTCCAGGCCGCACTCGAGGATGGACTTCACGCTGCGGTAGTGCGGCGCGCGGATGGACTGCGCCCGCGCGCAGGCGGCCTCCAGGCGCTCTTCGCCGTACTGCCGCGCCAGGCGCATCAGCCCCAGGCAGGCGCGGTAGCCCTGCTCGGGGTGCGGGCGGTGCTCCATCTGCCAACGCACCACGCCGGCGGTGGCCGCACCCACGCGCTGGCCCCAGGCGATCAGCTTGGCCGGCGTCCACTGCCGGTGCGCCCGGTGCGAGGCGGGCATGTGCTCGGCCACCGTGGTGAAGCCGCCGGGTCGGTGGCTGCGCGCGTGCGCGGCGATGCGCTGGCGCTTGTGCAGCACCTCCAGCGTCGTGGCCGTGATGCGCAGCTCTACGGCCGAGCCGACGTGCTGGTGCGGCACCGAGTAGTTGTGCCCCTCGAAGGCGACGTGGTAGTCGATGTTCACGCGCGCGGGCTTGAACTGCGCCAACACCATCGGCTGCGCCGGCAGGGATTTGAGTGCCGGGGCGTCCAGCGCTTCGAAGGCCGTGCGACGGCAGCCGGGTAGCTTCTTGAAGGGACGGGCGTTGAGTTCGACCAGCAGCGCGGCGATGGCCTTGTTCAGCTCGGCCAGGCCGAAGAAGCGCCGGTTGCGCAGCCGCGCGAGGATCCAGCGCTCGACCACCTGCACGCCGACTTCCACCTTGGCCTTGTCCTGGGGCCGCCCGGGGCGCGCGGGCAGCACGGCCACGTCGTAGTGTTCGGCCAGCTCCTGCAGCAGCCGCGCCGTCACGGGCTCGTAGGCATCGGGGTTGGCGATCAGCGCGCGGGGCTGATCGGGCACCAGCAGGCGAGGTACGCCACCGATGAACTCCAGCGCCGCGATGATGGCGCCGACCCAATCGGCCGCAGTCTGCCGCGGCGTGGCGCAGGCGTAGGTGTAGTTCGACGCACCCAGCACTGCCACGAACACCTGCGCGCGGCCGATCTCGCCGGTGCGCGCATCGACGATGGGCACCGTCTGCCCGGCGTAATCCACGAACAGCCGCTCGCCGGCGGGGTGCACCTGGCGCATCGATCGCTTCAAGCCCCGGGCGAAGGCCCGGTACTTGTCGCAGAACGCGCTGTAGCGGTAGGCCTGCTCGCCGCAGCGGGCGCGGTACTCCTCCCACAGCAGTTGCAGCGTCACGCCGGGACGCTTGAGCTCCTGGTGCAGCTCGGCGTAATCCGGCTCCC
Source organism: Rubrivivax sp. (assembly GCA_049274755.1). Classification (GTDB taxonomy): domain Bacteria; phylum Pseudomonadota; class Gammaproteobacteria; order Burkholderiales; family Burkholderiaceae_C; genus Rubrivivax. Next base: position 6,317 of record JBASTF010000713.1, read on the forward strand.
GCCGCGCGCTGCTGCGCGGGCGCGGCGGCGGGTACAGCCGCGCCTGCAACTCCTCGTCGCTGAGGGTGCTGGCCTGCACCCAGTCGATGCCGGCGGTGCGCGCGTACAACGCGATCTCGCTGACCGTGGACTTGCTGATGTTCAGCGCCGCGGCCACCTGCCGCGTGCTCAGGCCGGAGTCGGCCAGCAGTTGAAGCGTTCGTCTGATCTTGCTCATGAGGACCCTTGGTGTGGGCATCGCCTCTCCGGTCAAAAAACCGGGCAGCCTATGCCTCGTTGGGTCACTCAGAACACCGCGCCGGTGTCCGCGATCAGGTTGGAACGCTGTCCGCCTTCAGCGTGGAACGGTGTCCGCAATCACCGTGGAATGCCGTCCGCCATCACAGCGGAACGGCGTCCGGGATCGCGCGGAATACGCACTGGGCCAAGCCTGCGTTGATGGTGCCGAGCACCTGTGGCGCGAGTTCGTGCTTCTCCAGCAAGTGCCGGAACCGCAGGATGGTGGTCTCGTCGGGCATGCGGGCTGCGCCTCCGAGGCCGACGAAGCGACGGTACAGTGGCCGTTCGTGCAACTCCTCCTCCATGGCCGGATCGCTCAGGTTCCACCACAGTTGCAAGCAGTGGATGCGCAGCATGGTCTCGATGGGGAACGGCGGTCGACCGCCCAACGCCTGGTGGGCGCCTCGAGCGTGTGGCTGGACCAGCGCGACCAACTTCGCCCACGGCACAACCTGGTTCATCTCATCGAGGAAGACTTCCTTGCGGGTCTTCTTGGGCAGCGGGTCCAGGCCAAACGTCATCTGATCCATGCCTCGCATCGTCCTACGCCATCAAGCCACGCGACAGTCGGAATGACCAGAGGTTTTGCAGACTGTCCTTAAGTTCCTGGCGCGGACGAGGCGTTTGGTCGAAGGGCACGGTGGCGCCTGGGGAGTCGAGATCACCAGACTGTCCGCGTTGATGGCCTTGTGGGAAGTGACGATTTTGACGACTTCGCGTATGATGTCGTCAATGTCGCCAACTAGGTGGTTGCCATGCCCGCTGAAGCGCTTCACGTCCAGGCCGGATACGAGAGCGACACCGTCCTGAGTGTTCCGGTGAACATGCCACGCGACACGGACCCCGCTGCGGTGTCTTCCGTGGTCGAAGCGATCGAGAAGGCGCTGGTGGTGCTGGTTCACGCGCGCCAGGGTGAGGTGATCGCCCACGCGGACCGGTTGGCAGAGATCGCCACGGGGCTGCTGGAGCCCAGCAGCGAGTTGCTGGAAGACCGGGTGCATCGCATGCGCACCCTCCGCCAGGTGTTCGCCGAGAGCGACTGGTTGACGTCCGAACAGCTGAACGCGCTGCAGGACGCTCCGCCCAAGAGCAAGTCCCAGCCGGCCAGCGACTGGAAGCGGCGCGGTCGCATCTACAGCGTCAGCCGCGGCGGACGCGAGTACTTCGCGCGCTACCAGTTCGATGCGATGTACGAACCCTTGCCCGTCATCCGGGAGATCCTGGACGCCTTCGGCGAGGTTGCCGATCCGTGGGTGCTGGCCGCATGGTTCCACTACCCGAATGCGTGGATCGTCGACGCCGACGGCGCAGCGATGCCACCCAAGGACGCGCTGGACCGGCGCGATGACGTGGTGCGCGCCGCGCTGCGGCGGCGAGGCAGCTACGTTGCATGAGTGGGGTCGCCGACCCCTGTTCGCTGCGCGAGCCCGGACCGGCGGAGGACTTCGAGGTCCGGGAACTGACGCACGCGGACGTGGCCGAGTGGTACCACGTGTACTGCACGCGCAGCCATCCGGACACCCGGGCGGACACCTTCGCCGAAGGCTGGGGCGATACGCGGTTCGCTCCCATCCTCACGGAAACCGGGACGCCGGTGCATACCTACTACGTCGCCAGCACGCCGGAGGCCGCCTGCATGGAGTCGGTGCTGCACGACGTTTCGCTGTCGCCGCCGGGTGTGTTCGAGGTGGCGTCGCTGGCTCACTTCCACCTGGTGCGGCTGCGGCTGCCGACCTCGCTTCATTTCGTCAGTTTCCACACGCCGTTCCTGCCGCGCCTGCGCATCGAGCGCTCGCAACTGGTCGACAGCCTGCCCGTGTGCTACGCGAAGACGCGACGTTGGTGCCAGGCCGCGTACCTGCAGCGCAGCGCGGCACAGGCCGTCGGATACGGCTCCAGGCGTGACGACTCGGCGCGCTGCCTCATGCTGTTCAAGCAACGGCTGCCCACCCCGCCATTCGAGGTACTTGGCGAGGAGCCGCTGGCCGTCGGCGGCCGGCGCGCCGGAGTGCTCGCGCTCGTGCGCTCGCTGAAGCTGCATGAGGTGTGAGCGATGAGTCGCCGCCTGAACGCGCTCGTGATCGGCAATGCCGCCTACGAGGCCGTCGACGAGCTGAAGAATCCAGTGAACGATGCCGAGGACATGGCCCGCAAGCTCGAGTCCTGCGGCTTCACCGTCATCCGCTCGATCGACAGCGACCATGCCGCGATGGACCGGGCGCTCAAGCGCTTCCAACACGTGCTCAATGACAGCGACGTCGGGTTGTTCTTCTTCGCCGGCCACGGCATGCAGATCGACGGCGAGAACTACCTCGCCGCGGTGGACACGGACGGCACCGACGAGATCGCGGCCAAGCACTCGTCGCTCGCGCTCAACCGTGTCGTCGAGGTGATGGAGAAGTCCGGCTGCTCGACCAGCATCGTCGTCCTCGACGCCTGCCGGAACAACCCGTTCGAGCGGGCCTGGACCCGGTCGATCGTGTCGCGGGGGCTGGCGCCGGTGTACGCGCCGCGCGGCACGCTCATCGCGTACGCCACGTCGCCGGGGCAAACTGCCAGCGATGGCCGAGGGCGCAATGGTGCCTACACGGCGGCGCTGCTGCAGCATCTGGCGACGCCGGACTGTTCCATCGAGACCATGTTCAAGCGGGTGCGCAACACGCTCAGCGCGGCGACGAAGGGCAAGCAGATTTCGTGGGAGCACACCTCGCTGGCCGGCGAGTTCTATTTCAACCTGAGCCTGGGCGTGCGCATCGATCTCTACTCGGAGACGGCGCTGAGCGACAGCCTCTTCGTGCTCGATGACGCCAAGGCGTCGCACCGGGTGATCCGGGAGCTGCAGAGCAGCACCTGGCCGCGGCAAAACCCCGCCGTCGACGCCTTCAAGCCAGAGGTGGCGAACAAGGCGTCGGCCGATGCGCTCTTCGTGCTCGGGCGCAACCTGTACCAGGCGGCCTGCGGCGGCTCGCATTCGGCGACCGGGTACCTGCGCGACTTCGCGTCGCGGACCGGCGGGATCGGCGAAGCCAAACGCAAGGCGCTGCTCGACGGCATGCTGTTCGAGGTCTTCTTCGATCCCAACGCCCAGTTGCGCAAGAAGTTCAAGCTCGATCAGTTCGAGCTTCTGTTCTCCCTGCAGCGGCACAAGGAACTGCTGCCCAGCTTCGACTTCATTGCCGAGTGCCTGCTGCCCGAGTCGGCGCGCTTCTATGCGATTCCGGGCAAGCGGCAGGAGGTGGCGGTCGCCGTGGCGACGCACCCGGCGGCCAAGGCGGACCACCACATCCTGGACTCGGTGCACTGCGAGGGTTCGGACATCTTCTGGCTGGAGGACGAGGACTACGCGCCCGCGCCGGGCGAGCCGGCCATGACGCAGCGACTGTCGCTGGAGGAGTTCGAACAGCGGCTGGTGGAACAGATGGTGGTCGCGCCGCACTTGCTGAAAGTCAAGTACCTCTCACTCACTCGGCCCGAGAAGGCGGTGCTGCACTTTCCGCTGGGCTGGACGGCCCGCAGGCGCTGAGTGTTGGCGTGGACATGCAGGGTTCTCCGGCCGCGCCTGCGCTCGTCCCGCTCGACACGCTGCGGGAGCAGATCGCCCGGGCCGTTGCTGCGGCCAAGGCCTATGACGTGCCGGCCGCGTGCGTTCGACTGGGTATCCAGGCGGACGTGGCGGGGGGCGATGCGCAGGAGGCATTCGGCAGCAAGAGACTCTACGTCCGGCGTCGCATCCTGGACTGGAAGGAATCCGATCTCCTCGATCTCGCGTCGCGCGTGCTGCGCGAGTACCCGTCGGACGAACTGATGGACACGGTGAGCGAGATGACGCTCCATGCGGAGCACCGCGTGAGCACGCTGGTGCGGCGCGATGTCCTCAAGGCGCTCAACGCGTTGGTGCCGCTGTTCGGCGAGTTGCCGCTGATCGACAGCCTGAGCGCGGTGTTCGGCGCCGCGCTCATCCAGGACGACCCGAGCGGGCTGCTCGGCCCCATCAGCCTGCACGGCCAGATCGTGCAGCACTGCCTGCGCAACGCGGACTGGTCGAACGAGGAGCTGTTGACGCGGTGTGGCGCACTGAAGTGCAGCCAGACGCGCTTCTTCGCGCTGCTGGAGAAGCTGCTGCATCCGATGACGCGGCGCGACGCGGAACAAGCCGCGCTGGCCACGGCCATCGGCGCGGCGTTGCGCCGCGACGGCTTCACGGTGCGGCAGACGAGCGTGGAGTCCGGGTACGCCATCTACGGTGTGGTGAGGGCGCAGGCGGGCGTCGCGGGCGCAATGAAGAACCTGATCTTCGCCTCGGTCGGCGAGAAGCCCGAGCTGATCTTCCGCGATGCGGTCAACAACGATGTCGAAATCGTCAAGCATGCCGACAAGGTATTGATCTTCGACCGGCCGCTGCCCGGCTCGGGACTGCTGCTCTGGAAGGACTTGCGCGACTGGTATGCCGAGCGGCAGGGCATCAGCGACCCCGGCAGCGCGAAAGAGCAGCTGTACCGGCGGTTGCGCCAGTCCGTGCTTGGCGCGCGCTCGCCGGGCGAGTACGCCGTGTTTCATGGGTACTACGAGCGCTACGGCGGCATGCTCGAGGATCGGCTGCCGGCACTGATTCCGCAGGTCTACCTGCACTACGACCCCTACACGCGGCGTCAACGCGGCGACGAGCAATTCCTCGCGCGCCAACGCATGGACTTCCTGTTGATGCTGGAGCAGGGCGTCCGGATCGTGATCGAGGTCGACGGCCGTCATCACTACGCCGCGCAGGATCCTCACGAACCTGATCGGTACATCGCGAGCGCGCAGCGCTACGCCGAGATGGTCGCAGAGGATCGCCGCTTGCGACTGATGGGGTACGAGGTCTATCGGTTCGGAGGTTACGAGTTCCCGGACGTCGACCTCGAGCAACGCAGGGTCGGTTCCCTGGCCCTGCAATGCGTGGCTGAATTCTTCGATCGACTTCTGGCTCGGCACGCTATTCGTTGACCTGGGAGCGCCTTCGCCGGCCCAGGGGCAGAGGAAGGCGACCTCGGTGCTCCGGCACGGGCTCGGCGGCGCTCTTGATGACTCCACCGTCAGTGGGATCCTGATGGCAAGGACACGCACTTCAGCGTGGTCCATCTCCCGCACTCAGGAGCCACCCCATGAAGTTCACCAAAGCCGAGATCGACGCCGTCATCGAAGCGTCGCCTCGCACCTTCGTTCCGTTCAACAAGCTCGCTCTGTCCGAAGACCATCAGGTGCGAAGCTGCGGCAGCACGCCGACGGTGAGCATCGCCGAGTTGGCCGCCTCGATCAAGGACAGCGGCGTGCTGCAGAACCTGATCGTCGTGCAGGGCGCGCGCGGTCGCTGGGAAGTCTGCGCGGGCGGTCGCCGCCTTGAGGCGCTGACCATGCTGGTCGCCAACGGCGACATCGCCGAGAACTACCCGGTGCCGGTGCTGATCGTGCCGGCCGACAAGGCGCTGATCGCCAGCCTGTCGGAGAACTGCTTCCACGTGCCGCTGGCCCCGGCCGACGAGTACGTCGCCTTCGCGAAGCTCGCCGAGCAGGGCAAGCCGGTCGAGGACATCGCCGCCGCCTTCGGGGTCACGCCGCTCGTGGTCAAGCGTCGGCTCAAGCTCGCCGCCGTCTCGCCCAAGCTGATGGCGCAGTTCCGGCAAGGGCAGATCGGCCTGGACTGCCTGATGGTGCTGGCCTCGGTGGACGACCACGCGAAGCAGGAGCAGGCGTGGGCCGGCCTGCCGCAGTGGAACCGGCGTCCGGACCATCTGCGCCAGTTGCTGACCCAGGGCGAGGCCGAATCCGACCGCGACCCGGTGGCCCGCTACGTCACGCTCGAGGCCTACGAGAAGGCCGGCGGCGCACTGCGGCGCGACCTGTTCAGCGACGATGAGAAGAAGGCCTTCCTGCTGGACATCCCGTTGCTGGAGCGGCTGGCCACCGAGAAGCTGCAGAAGAAGGCCAGGCAGATCGCGGCCGAAGGCTGTTAGGTTGCATTCTCGTGTGTCAACACTATGGCCCTGTGGTGCAGTGCTGCCTACAGTGGGCGATGCCGAGCAGCCCCAGCCTCTTTCAGAGGCGAGTAGCCCGGCGCCGGTGCGGCCTGGCCGCTTGGAGTCGCAGTCATGAAGATGCTCAGGTCATTCGACGCGGCCACGTTGACACGGCTGCGCGAGATGGCGGCCGGAGACGCTTTGGCGCTGCTCTCGATTCACGTCAAGGCCGACCCGACCTACGTACCGCTCAAGGCCGATCACAGCCGCCGTTGGCATGCATCGACAACGCGCGGCGAGTTCGAACTTCTCACCACCGGGCCCAAGTGGTACGACACGCGAACACACCGTGGCGGTGGCGGTGCCATCGATCTGGCGATGTACATCCTTGGCCTGTCGTTTGTAGACGCGGTCAAGCACCTATTGGGCGAGGGGGGTGGGTATGGTCCAGATCATCCGTAAGGCCAAGCTGCCCGACCCCTCCGAGGTTATCGAGCGTCTGCGGCCGATTGCGGCGCAAGCGCACGCCATCACATTGCGCGAGCCAAGGCCCGCGGGCTTCCCGCTGCTCTTCACGGCGGACGGTCAGATCATCGAGCCGGCAGTGGCCTTCTTGCATGAGCACTTCGTGCAGCGGGCGCATACGGCCGACACGCTCAGGACCTACGCCGAGATCCTCGACGACTGGTTCGAGACCCTTGAGCAGAACGGCATCCGGTGGGACGACGCCGATGCGGTGGACCTGGTGGCCTACCGCAACCGCATGGTCTCGCAGCCGAGCGGCCACACTGGCCGGCCCTACCAGGTCACGACCATTAACCACCGCGTGCGGGGCGTGCTGCGCTTCTACGAATGGGCTGTCCGCACGGGGTGGCTGGAGTCCTCCCCGCTGGCTGGCAGATCGACCGACTTCGCGCTGGCCAGGCAGCAGCGCTCAGCTCCCGCCGTGACCTCGCGCGTCGCCGATCACAGCCTCTTCGTGCTGCGTCAATTCGAGCCGCTGCCGCGCCCACTCGTGTCGGACCAGGCGCGTGAACTTCTGGCAGCGCTGCAGCCGCCCTACGACTTGATGGCGCGATGGCAGATCTACACCGGGCTTCGTGTGAGCGAACTGCTTCGGCTCGACGTCAAGGATGTTTCAGCTCGGCGCGCGGCCGCAGCAGCGCACCACACCATCGACGTGATGCGCAAGGGTCGCAAGCCTGGCTATGTGATCGCCTCGGCCAGCCTGATCGACGAGACCGCGGGCTACATCTCCGGCCACCGCCGCGCCTGGCTGCAGCGAGCTCGGCGCCTTGGCCGCGAGGCCGGGCACAGCGCGCTGTTCATCAACGCCCGTGGCTCGCCAGCCGGCAAGAACGCCTATCAGCGCGTGATCAGCTCAGCCGGCCAGGCCTGCGGGTTCAAGGCAACCACCCATCTGCTGCGCGCCACTTTCGCTTGCATGCTGCTGGCTCGACTGGAGCGGCTGGCCAGCGAAGGCGCCGCGATCAATCCGCTGCTCATCGTCAAGGTGCTGATGGGCCACGAGCGCATCGAGACCACCGATCGCTATCTGCGGGCGATTGCCGTCGACGCATGCGTGCTCAAGGATGCCTCTCTTGAAATTCCAGTGGGTGCTGGGGCTGCGCATTTGGCGTCTGGGCGGGGTCAAGGGCGGGCGCAGCCCGGCGCAGCGAACCCTTGACGCCGACCAGGCACCGATACGCTGCTGTCGGG
>JBASTF010000714.1:0-2148 GCA_049274755.1 Rubrivivax sp.
CTGTTTGCGCTGGCGCCCAGCCTGCCGGCGCTGATCGGCGCCCGCATGCTGATCGGCGTCGGTGTCTCGGCGGCGCTGATGGCGCCGCTGACGCTGTTCCGCCGCCTGCTGTCGCCGGCAGCGCAGCTGCGCGCGAATTCGTGGATGCTGATGACGGGTTCGCTGGGCATGCTGGCCTCGACACTGCCGGTGCAGTTCCTGCTGCCGCTGTGGGGCTGGCGCGGCCTGTTCTGGGCCGTGGCGGCGATGCTGCTGCTGGCGATGGCCGTGATCCTGCTGCTGGTGCCGCGTGACGCGCCACCGGCCGCCGCCGAGCCGGGCGACGACGGCGGTTACCGCGAGGTGCTGGCGCACCCGCTGTTCCGGCGCATGGCGCCGCTGGGATTTTTCCTCTACGGCGGCATGATCGCGCTGCAGTCGCTGTGGGCCGGGCCCTGGCTGACGCGGGTGGCGGGCTGGTCGCCGGCGTCGGCGGCCCAAGGCCTGTTCATCGTCAACCTGGGCATGCTGTTCACCTTCATGGCCTGGGGCATGCTGATGCCGCGCCTGGTGCGGCGTGGCCTGGACGCCGTGCGCCTGATGACCTGGGGCGTGCCGCTGAGCCTGGCCTTGCTGCTGCTGAACACCTTGCTGGGCAGCGGCACCGGCGCCTTGCACTGGGCCGCCTGGTGCATCAGCAGCACCGTGGTGTCGCTGAGCCAGCCGACCGTGGGCGCGGCCTTCCCGATGGCCCAGGCCGGGCGTGCGCTGTCGGCCTTCAACCTCGTCATTTTCGGCGGGGTGTTCTGCGTGCAATGGGGCATCGGCCTGCTGGTCGACCTGTTCGTGGCCCTGGGCCTGGCCGATGCCCAGGCCTTCCAGGCCGCGTTTGCTGTCTTCTGGCTGTGCTGCGCAGGGGCTTACCTGCGCTTCCTCATGCTGGCCCCGGGCATTCGTGCAGATAATGGCCCGACTCCGGTGTGACCACCATGGCTGCCCTGCTCATCATCGCCCACGCTCCGCTGGCCTCGTCGCTGCAGGCCGTGGCGACCCATGTCTATCCCGACTGCAGGCGCCAGCTGATGGCCCTGGACGTGGGGCCGGGCGCCACGCCCGAGCAGGTGACCGCACAAGGCCGTGCCGCACTGGCGGCGCTGGGTGGCAACGAGGCCCTGGTGCTGACCGACGTGTTCGGCGCCACACCCTGCAATGCCGCGCTGCAGCTGGCCGACCCGGCCGGCGAGGGCCCGCAGGTGCGTGTGGTCGCCGGCGTCAACGTGCCGATGCTGTGGCGCACGCTGTGTTATTCCAGCCTGCCGCTGGACGACCTGGTGGCGCGCGCCGTGGCCGGCGGCAGCCAGGGCGTGCTGCAGGTGGGCGCCACGCCGCGACAACAACAAGGCCCTGCTGCGCTCAGCGATGATCAAGTCCAACATCACCATCAGCAATAAGCTCGGGCTGCATGCCCGCGCCTCGGCCAAGCTGACCAAGCTGGCCGGCAGTTTCGCCAGCGAAGTGCACCTCAGCCGCAACACGCGCCGCGTCAATGCCAAGAGCATCATGGGTGTGATGATGCTGGCCGCCGGGCTGGGCGCCGAGGTCGAGATCGAGGTCGAAGGCCCCGACGAAGAGGCGGCGATGGTGGCGCTGCGCGAGCTGATCGACGGCAAGTTCGGCGAAGGCCAGTAGGCGAAAGGCACGGCATGAGCATCCAGGTCTTTGGCATGCCCGTCTCGCGCGGCGTGGCCATCGGCCGCGCAGTGCTGGTGGCGTCCAGCCGCGTCGACGTGGCGCACTACTTCGTCACCGCCGACCGCATCGAGCACGAGATCGAGCGCCTGCGCCAGGCGCGCGACGCCGTCGTCGCCGAGCTCACGGTGCTGAAGCGCGACCTGCCGCCCGAGGCCCCGACCGAGCTGGCCGCCCTGCTCGACGTGCATCTGATGCTGCTGCACGACGACACCCTGAGCGGCGCGACCAAGCAGTGGATCTTCGAGCGCCACTACAACGCCGAGTGGGCGCTGTCGGCGCAGCTGGAGGTGCTGGCGCGGCAGTTCGACGAGATGGAGGACGAGTACCTGCGCGAACGCAAGGCCGACGTCGAGCAGGTGACCGAGCGGCTGCTGCGTTACCTGAGCCGCAGCGAACCCGGGGCGCCCGAGCCCTTGG
>JBASTF010000715.1:0-9437 GCA_049274755.1 Rubrivivax sp.
TTCGACACCGAACCACAAGCCGAACTCGAAGGTCGTCGCCTGTACTGGCCGCGGGGAAAAACAATCGGGGGCAGCAGCTCGATCAATGCCATGGTCTACATGCGCGGGCACCAGGCTGATTACGACGCATGGGCGGCGGCTGGAAACGCCGGATGGGCCTACAAGGATCTGCTACCCATCTTCATGGAACATGAGAATAACGAGCGCGGTGTCTCGACCCACCACAGAACAAATGGGCCACTGAACGTCGCCGATGTGCGCTCACCCAACCCGTTGTCAGCTCGCTTCATCGACGCCGCCGTGCAATGCGGCATGCCGCGCAACATGGACTTCAACGGCGCGCAACAGGAAGGTGCAGGGCCTCACCAGGTGACCCAGAAAAACGGGGAACGCTGGAGCAGCGCGCGCGCATTCCTGCACCCGGTCATGGACCGACCGAACTTGACCGTGCTCACCGGCGCCCAGGTCACGCGCATCCTGTTCTCTGGCAAACAGGCCGTGGGTGTCGAGATCGAACGCAAAGGCGAGCGCCAGCGTATCGAGGCCGAACGTGAAATCGTGCTCAGCGGCGGGGCCATCAATTCGCCGCAATTGCTACAACTTTCGGGCGTGGGATCCAAGCAGGCGCTGTCACAGCACGGCATCGCACAAGTGGCCGATTTGCCAGGCGTGGGCCAAAACCTCCAGGACCATCTCGACGTGACGGTGATGATCCGCGACCGCAGCAAGCAGGCGATTGGTGTCGCGCCTGGTTTCCTGCCGAAAGCGCTTGCCGGGCTCTGGCAATACTGGCGCAAGCGCGAAGGCTTCCTGACCAGCAACGTGGCCGAGACAGGGGGTTTCGCCAGGCTCTCGCCACAATCAGCACTGCCGGAAATACAGTTTCACTTCCTGCCGACCTACCTGCGCAACCATGGCCGTGACCTGGCCCCCGGATATGGGGCTACCTTGCACATGTGCCAGTTGCGCCCCAAGAGCCGCGGCTTCATCGGACTCAAGAGCGCGGACCCGATGGCCGCACCGGCGATTCAACCCAACTACCTGAGCCATGCCGACGACTGGGACGAGATGCTGCGTGGCCTGAAACTTGCGCGACGCATCTTTGAGGCCAAGGCCTTCCGCGATATCCATGGCGGCGAAGTCGCACCGGGTGTCGGCGTGAGCAGCGACCAGGATCTGCGGGCCTACATCCGGCGCAGTTCGGAAACCATTTACCACCCGGTCGGCAGTTGCAAGATGGGCAATGACGACATGGCTGTGGTCGATGCGCAGTTGCGGGTGCACGGGCTTTCGGGCCTGCGTGTCGCCGACGCATCCATCATGCCTACGGTTATCGGCGGCAACACCAATGCCCCCTGCATGGTGATCGGCGAGAAGTGCGCGCGGGCCATCCTGTCAAGCCAAAAACTTCAGTAGATTCATCCGCCTACAAGACACCACCCCGAAGAGGCGCTATGGCACCTCTCAACACGATACCCGGCCAGTGGCCGGATTTAGCCTTAACCAAGAAACCCAAGGAGACTTCATGATCGGTCAAATGATGAGCGCGCCCCTGCTCATTTCCTCACTCATCACCCATGCGGCACGCCATAGCGGCGATGTGCCCATCGTCTCGCGCCGCGTCGAAGGTGACATCCACCGCACCACCTATGCGCAATTGCATGACCGTTCGCGCCAGCTAGTTCATGCGCTCGGCGGTCTCGGTGTTAAAGCGTCGCAGCGTGTCGCCACGCTGGCCTGGAACGGCTACCGGCACCTGGAACTGTATTTCGCCGTCTCCGGCAGTGGTTCGGTGTTGCACACCCTCAACCCCCGCCTGCACCCTGACCAATTGCTCTACATCCTCGACCACGCCGAGGACCAGGTGCTGTTTTTTGACCTGACCTTTCTGCCCCTGGTCGAGGCCGTGGCGGGGCGCTGCAAGACGGTACGTCACTTCGTCGCGATGATCGACAAGGACAAGATGCCGGCGAGCAAGCTGCCCAATCTGCTGTGCTACGAAGACCTGATCTCGGCGCACAAGTCAGACTTTGCATGGCCCGCCTTCGACGAAAATACCGCCTCGTCGCTGTGCTACACCTCGGGCACCACCGGCAACCCCAAGGGCGTGCTCTACAGCCACCGCTCGACGATGCTGCACACCTACGCCTCGCTCATGCCGGACGCGATTTCCATCTCGTCGCGCGACTGCGTGATGCCGGTGGTGCCGATGTTCCACGCCAATGCCTGGGGCCTGCCCTACAGCTGCGCGATGGTCGGCGCCAAGCTGGTGCTGCCGGGGGCCGCGCTGGACGGCAAATCGCTGCACGAGCTGATCACCTCTGAACAGGTGTCGTTTGCGGCCGGCGTGCCCACTATCTGGCTTGGCATGCTCCAGCATGCCGAGCAGAACGCGCTCAGCCTCGCCCCCCTGAAACGCACCATCATCGGTGGCTCAGCCGTGCCGCCAAGCATGATGCGCGCCTTTGAGGATAAGCATGGCATTGAAGTCATCCACGCCTGGGGCATGACGGAGATGTCGCCTCTGGGTACGGTGAGCCGTCTGAAGCAAAAACACCTGTCCCTGCCACTGGACGAACAGCATGCGCTGCTCGCCAAGCAAGGCAAGGCCGTGTTCGGCGTGGACATGCGCATCGTCGATCCACAGGGGGTCGATGTCCCCTGGGACGGCAAAACGCAGGGCGATCTGCTGGTGCGCGGGCTGTGGGTGGTTCAGAGCTACTTTGGCGCTGATGGGGCCAAGCCTCTGGTTAATGACGCGGCAGGCGTGCCATGGTTTCCCACCGGCGACGTGGCCACGATCGACGCCGATGGCTTTATGCAGATCACCGATCGCAGCAAGGATGTGATCAAGTCCGGCGGCGAATGGATCGGCTCGATCGACCTGGAAAACGTTGCCATGGCGCACCCGGCGGTGGCGATGGCCGCGGCCATCGCCGTGCCGCACCCGAAATGGGATGAACGGCCCTTGCTCGTGGTGGTGCGCAAGCCGGGCGCAGAGGTCACCCGCGAAGCGCTGATTGAACACTACAAAGGCAAGGTCGCCTCTTGGTGGGTGCCTGACGACGTGGTGTTCGTCGAGACCATCCCCATCGGCGCCACCGGAAAGATGCTGAAGAACCAGTTGCGTGAGCAGTTCAAGGGCCACCGCCTGCCGGGGGTCTAAAGAATTGCGGCGAGCGTAATCAATGCGGCAAAAACTGAGCCCGACATGTCGCCGGGCCTATATCAACGTAAAGGAGACATGATGAAACCATTGAATATCCGAAAATTGAGCTGTTTGGCAGTGTTGTGCGGGATCACGGGCGGTGCATTCGCCCAGGAATCACCATGGTTTGTGCGCGCTGGCGTCGCATCGGTTCAATACCAATCCGATGCGGACATTACAGTCGGGGGCAGCCCAGTGCCAGGGGCAGCGTTGAACCTGAGTGACAGCAAGACCCTCGCGGCCGAAATCGGATACTGGCTCACACCCTCGGTGGCCCTGCGGGCAACGGTGGGCATACCACCCAAGACTCGGATCGAAGGTCGCGGAACGGTGGCGCCATTGGGTCAATTGGGCGAGGTGAAGTTTGCACCGGCAATGTTGACCGGCACGTACAGCTTCGACCTCGGGGCCATCAAACCCTACATCGGCGGCGGAATCACCTACATCCATGTCCTGGAGTCAAAGGACGGTGCGGTGTCAGGCTTGGACGTGAAGAGCCGCTTTGGTAGCGTGCTGCAAGCTGGCGTCGATATTCCCATTGACAAGTCATGGGGCTTGTTCGTCGATTTCCGCAAGCTGTACTGGAAAACCAAGGCGACAGGAACAGTCCCTGCATTCGGCGGAGCGTCTGTCGAGGCCACATTGAAGCCGTCTCCATTCGTGGTGCTGGCTGGAGTATCGAAGCGTTTCTGATGGCAGGATTTGACCAGGCCTGTTGATGTGCTCGAACTTCGGCGCGAGCGCTGCCCCTGTCTTCGCCCATGGCATCCGGGTCGCAAGCGCCGCCATTGGCTTGCGCAGATCGATCATCGATTCGATCCGCCTGCGAAAGTTGATGCAATCGACTCTCACAGCCACACCCGGGTGCGGGCTTCGCGCAACGCAGCCGTGCGACTTTTAACGCCCAGCTTCGCGTAGATGTTGTGAAGATGCCATTTCACCGTGCCCTCGGTCAACACAAGCCGACCAGCCACTTCGCCATTGGACAGGCCATCTGCCAGCAGGCGAAGGATCTGCAGTTCGCGCTCGGTGGGTCGCTCCTGGTCGTCGGGCGCCGCATCCTGACGTGCAGATGCAGCGCCTGCGGCAAGGAGCAGCGTTTGCGCGTATAAAAACGCCGGCGTGGGACTCTGCGGCTTGTCAGCCACGCTGTGCAAAAGGCTCGCCAACTCCGGGCCTTCGTCAAGGTACAGGCGCACGTAGCCGTTCGATGCTGCGATGCGAAGGCTCTCCATGACCGCGTCGTTCCCACCCTCGGCATTTCCTGTTCGCACCAACGCCAGGGAGCGCAGCATCAGCAACTCGGCCAGCTTGTGCTGCTGGTGGCTGAGTCGCGCCCTGGCGATGCCGGAATCGGCCCATTGCAGAGAGAGATCGGGCCGGCCCTGCGCGAGATAGAGGCGGGCCCAGAGGCGCTCGGCCTTGTCTCTGTGCAGATTGGTCTGCGGTCCTTGCGGTAGCAAGCCATGATCGTTGGCCATTTGCAGCGCCGCCTCGACGTCGCCGACGCGCAGCAGCAGAAGCGCGCGTTCGGCCACCATCGTGAGCTGCAGGCGCACGAAGCCGCGCGCCAGTCCCACGCGCTCGCCCTCCGCCGCCGCATCGAGCGCACCGGATCGGTCACCCCGCGCCGCCTGCAGACGTGACGCCGTCACGTAGCCCGCGATCATCGCATCGACAATGCCTTGGTGCGGCAGCAGTGGCAACGCCGCTTCCACTTCCACCATCGCTTCGGTGCACTGGTTGCGTTCGTACAGCAGCAACGCGCGGATCGCGCGCAGCATGGTCGCCAGGCCCGCGCCACCGGGAGCGAAAGCCAACTCTTCGGCCAGCGCCGAGGTGCTGTCTGCCAGTGCATCGCGATGCCGCCCCGCCTTGAGCAGCGAGGCGGCAGAGATCACCCGCACCCACATGTGGCCGTAAGGTGACGGAGCCTCCTCGAACTTCACTTGCGCCTCGCGCAAGGACTGGGCAGCCTCGGCGAAGCGTCCATTGCATTTGTGCGCATAGGCCAGCACCGTTTGTGCGGCGCCATAGTGGAATGGGTCCGGATCGGTTGGCCCGGCCAGCCACCGGCGCACAAAGACCTCGGCATCGGCCTCGTTATCGCGCAGGCCGGCGATCACGCCGCGCTGAAGTACGGTCGTATGCAGGATCAAGCGAACGCCGGCTGCTTGTTCCTCGCCACAAGCCCGCTCGATACGCGCCAGCCCCGCAGCCGCCTCGCCATAGCGGCGCAAGAACACCAGTGCCCACACCGCTTGCAACATCAGCGCACAGTCTGGCTCCACGCCACGTGATTCCAATTGCGCGAGCAGGGCCAGGAAGGTCTCGTGCCGGCCCTCGCCCTGCACCAGTTGAGGCGCGTAGCCGGCCAGATAAGCCGACGCCAGCCCGGCGTCATCACCTTCCAGGGCCATGCGGATCGCACGGTGGACCTCGCCCCGGGCATGCCACCATTGCGCACAACGCGTTCGCAGTACCCGCACCGACAAAGGCTCCAGCCCTGTGTCGGCCAATCGCGTCAGTGCGCGCTCCGCCACCAGCGCATGCAAGGCGTAAAATGGCTCGCCAGCCACGCGTCCCCGACGCTGCACGATGCCCAGTTGCTCGCCTTCGGTGATCGCCTCCGCCCCCTCGGGCGCATCGAGCGCAGCCAGTAGCGGCAGCGTGAAGTCGCCAATAGCGGCCATCACGAACAGCGCCTGCAGCCGGGCCGGCGCGAGGCCCTTGAAGAAGCTCTCGTAAACGAAGCTGTCCATCAGCAAGTTGCTACCGCCTTCGACGGCCACCTGCACGCCCTCGCCGCTGGCGAGGGCAAGCTGCACCAATGTCGGCCAACCCTCGGTGATCCCGACGATATGATCTATCATTTCGTCATCGGCCGCCCCCTGTCGCCGCTGTACCAGTTCTCGCACCTCCTGCGCGTCGAGCTTCAGTTCGTGCTGTGTCACCCAGCGCACCAGACCGCGCGCGGTCAACGCGGCCAGATCGAGATTCATCCCGTCGCGGCCGCAAATGACGAACCGCACATGGTCGGGTGCCGCCACCAACAGACGGCTCAGGGTGTGCGCGCTCTCGCTACCACGCAACACATGCACATCGTCCAAGAACAGCACCATGGGACGACGACGTTGTTCAAGGGCCTGCAACAACGCCAGCAAGCCACTCTCGACCGCCGCCGTCGCGTCAATGGCGCCTATCGCGACAGGCTCCGACGGGCCTCCGACGGCATTCAGCAAAGAGCGCACAAAGTACACCTGGTCGCGCCAGGGCGCATCGAGGCCCACCCACACGGGGGCGGCGTCCTTGCAAGCGCGAAACCATCCTCCCATCAATGTCGTCTTGCCATAGCCGGCCGGCGCAACGATGGCTACGATCCGATCATGATTGGACAAGGGCGCAATCGCCCGCCGCGCAACAGTGGCCGTCGTCAGGTCTGGAGGCGCCCCCTCAACCGCCGCCTGGGAGGACGACGCAGCAGAATGGGGCCAGCGAAATCTCGTGTTGGGCTGGGTCATGCCTTCAACCTATTTTCCTCAGTTGTCCCTGGCTGAGCGGCCCGATCTGTAGAGTTGGCGCGGGATGGGGCGGGATCGAAGGGGGCACCCAATGGGTGAGCACAAGATCAGGGGCGAGGCGATGCAAGTGCGCACGCCCGGAGGCGTGGTCGAGGTTTGCTGGGACGTGCGCGGCACGGCCACGGCGATGGGTCAACTGGCCTTCTTTGCCGAGTATCTCCAAGCCACGGGCCTGTTCGACGGGTGGGTTCGAACTTGCCCACTGAAGTACAGCAGCCCGAACGCGCCTGCGCTGGTGGATGTGCTGGGCGCGTGGATGCTGTCGATCCTGGACGGGCACTGCCGCTACGCGCATGTGGGTGCGCTGCGCGGCGACGGCGTGGCCACGCACATCCTGGGGATGAACAAGGTTATCAGTGACGACAGCCTGCGGCGTGCGTTGGGGGCCATAGCGCCCGAGCCGCGCACGCGTCACACCGACGAGCAACGCCAGGCGCAACAGGCCCAGGTGGCGTACTCTGTGCGGTGGATGCAGCAGCACTTGCGCCACAGCGTGGACGCCGCGTTGCACACGCCGTGGATCCTGGACTGCGACACCACGATCAAGGTGCTGTACGGACGGCAACAGGCAGGTGCGGTGGTCAGCTACAACCCGCACAAGCCTGGGCGGCCCCGCCACGCGATCCATACCTACTGGATCGGCAACCTGCGCATGGTGCTGGATGCCGCGCTCGACTGCGGCGACCACCACGCACCCAAGCACTCGCGCCCCGGCCTGGTGGCCTTGCTCGAGGACTTGCCACCGGAGCAAAGGCCACGTCTGGTGCGCGGCGACTGCGCGTTCGGCAACGAAGGCGACATGAACGCGCTGGAAGAACTCGAGCAACCCTACCTGTTCAAGCTGCGCCAGAGTGTGGGCGTCAAAAAGCTCATCAAGCAGCAATGGCAACGCGAGGACCGGGTGCCGGTGGGCCAAGGCTGGCAGGCCTGCGAGGACGAACTGCGGCTGATGGGATGGACCCGCAAGCGACGGGTGGTGGTGCTGCGCCGCCAGCGCCCGATGGACCTTGTTGTCGAGGCGCCAGCCCAGGTCAAGAGAGGCCGGCCGCGCAAGCACCCACCCGAGCAGGCCGAGCTGCACTTCATCGACGAAAACCAGCCCGTAAAGAGCTGGGAGTACGCCATGCTGGTGTGCAACACCGACTACGGCGTCGAGCACATCGGTCAGCTCTGCCGTGACCGGGCGGACTGCGAGAACGGCTTCGACGAAATCAAGAACCAATGGGGCTGGGGCGGCTACACCACGCACGACATCGAGCGCTGCGCGCTGAGCGCGCGCGCAGTGGCGCTGATCTACAACTGGTGGAGTTGGTACGTTCGGCTGGCTCATCCCAAGACCCGGCTGGAGGCCATCACGAGCCGCCCCATGCTGCTGGCTGCGGTGGGGCGAATGACGCGGCACTCGCGCGCGACCAAGCTGATGTTGGCCCTCACGCACGAGGCCGCGGCGAAGATCAAGGTGCTCATCGCCAATGTCCGTGCTGGCCTGGACCAAATTTGCTCAGCTGCGCCGCAGTTGGACAAAGCCCAGCGATGGCCCGCCATGCTGCGATACATCGTGGCGCAGATGCTCGCTTGCCAGGGGACACGCCCAGCGCCGCCGGCCATCGTGCCGACCGGTTAACTGAGGAAACTAGGTTCATTCAAAGGTTGCTCCGCTCGCTTGAACACGATTTCGGCCGAGATAAGTGGATCAACTGCGGGTTGAATTCGTATTCTCGGGTTTTTTCTTCAATTCGGCCGGGCAGCATGAAGACCAGGGCGATGGCGTAGCGGAAGAACGTGATCTCGAAGACATGCAGCTCGCGCGAGGGATAGCGCACCGAGGTGTGCAGCAGCGTGAACGACAGCGCTGCGATCAAGCCCAGCAGCAGGCCCCGGACGCGGCGCGGAATGCGCTCGGCCAGGGCGGTGACGGCGTCCAAGCTGCGGCTACCGCGAACGCAGCTTGCGCGCTGCGTTCGTCATGGCACATCCACCGTGTCGGCACCCGTGTCGCCTTCAAGCGGCCGCACTTCATGCGGCGGATACACCGGTGCACCACCGACCGGCACCACGCGGGCCAGAAAATCGATCACGGCGTTGGCGAAGACGTCGTTGCGGTCGCCGGCCACCATGTGCCCGGCGTCGGTGACGTTGACGTATTCCGCCGTCGGACACAGCGCCAGGAACTCCTGTGCGCCGGCTTCGCTCAGCACGTCCGACAGGCCGCCGCGCACCAGCAGCGTGGGCAGGCGCAGGTTCACCGAGCAGGCCTCCAGGCGCCGGGTGCGCTGCTCCAGATTGAACGGCGCGGCGCGGTAGCGCGGGTCCCAGTGCCAGTGGTAGCGGCCGTCGGCGCCCAGGCGCACGTTCTTGCCCAGGCCGTCGAGCTTGGGCGGGCGCCTGCGGTGGGGCTGGTAGGTGCCGATCGCCTCGGCCACCTCTTCCAGCGAGGCAAAGCCCTCGGGCTTGAGGCGCATGAAGGCCTGGATGTGGTCGACGCCTGAGAGTTCGATGCGCGGCGCGATGTCCACCAGCACCAGCGCGGTGGCGTCGACATGCGACTCGCCCACCGCCACCAGGCTGGTGCCGCCGCCCATCGACGCACCCACCAGCACCGGCCGGCGCTGGCCCAGCGCGGCGATCACGCACTGCAGGTCGCGCAC
>JBASTF010000716.1:0-8956 GCA_049274755.1 Rubrivivax sp.
TTTCCAGCCTGACCGTCGCCGCGGCGACGGCGGGGTCGGCGCGTACCGCCGCGAGCACGCGGTCGCCGGCCTCGATTGCGCGGTCCAGGCTCGGGGCGTCGTGGTAGCCCTTCAGGTGCACCTGCGCATCGGTGGCGAAGTAGCGCGTGGTGTTGTTCACCATCTGGCGGTTCTGGCCGTCGATGAATCCCCAGAGAAAGGTCAACGCGGCGAGTCCGACCGCGATCGACAGCACCGTGATGCCGGAGCGGCGGCGGTTGCGCATGACGTTGCGCAGCGCCAGCTTCCAGATCATGACGCTGGCTTCCGCTCGTCGGCCTCGATGCGGCCGTCGCGCAGGCGGATCACGCGGCGCGCCCGCTCGACCACCATCGGGTCGTGCGTCGAGAAGACGAAGGTGGTGCCCTGCTCCTCGTTCAGGCGGCGCATCATGTCCATCAGCGCCGAGCCCGACTGCGAGTCTAGGTTGGCGGTCGGCTCGTCGGGCAGCACGATCATCGGCCGAGCCGCGATGGCGCGTGCCACCGCCACGCGCTGCTGCTGGCCGCCCGACAGTTCATTGGGCCGGCGGCTCTCGAGACCTTCCAGGCCGAGTTCGTGCAGCAGGCGCAGCGCCTCCTGGCGGCGCCGTTCCTCGTCCACGCCCTGCAGCAGCATCACGTACTCGACGTTCTCGAGCGCGGAGAGCACCGGCACCAGGTTGTATTCCTGGAACACGAAGCCGATGTGGCGCAGGCGAACCTCGGCGAGCGCCTTGCGGCCCAGGGACGTGATCTCCTGATCGCCGACCCAGATGCGACCGCTTGTCGGGCGGTCGAGCCCGCCGATGAGGTTCAGCAGCGTCGTCTTGCCGGAGCCCGAAGGGCCGACCAGGGCGACGAAGTCGCCCTCCAGGATCTCGACGCTGGTCTCGTGCAGCGCCGGCACCGGGATGCTGTCGCGCTGGTAGACCTTCGTCGCCTTGTCGGCGCGCACGATGGCGGAGGGCGTCGGCATGGGCTTCATTCCGATGTCATCACGGCGTGGGGATCACCGAGCCCGCGCACGGCCGCCCATTCGTCGGCGCGGAGCACTTGCGCCGCATCGATGCCGAGCGCCGAAGCAGCTTCGGCCGCCACGTGCGCCCACGTGCAGCGGTTCGCGAACAGCATGCCGGCGACATCCAGCGTGCCGCCCCGCGCGATGTAACCCAGCGCACGCGTCCGCCGCGGCCCGGTGTCGATGCGGCGCAGCACGCCCAGGGTCGGCTCGGGCCGCATGTGCGAGAGGATGACGCGCGCGGTGGCCGCGGGTGGGAACAGGGACTCAAGGACCGCATCGTTCGCGACGAAGGTGCCCTCGCGCTCGTCGCGCGGCAGCCGGAACCGGCCGGGCTCGACAACGCAGGTCACCGCCGTTCGGCGACCGGCCGCGTCCAGCCGATCGGCCGCCAGCAGCGCCTGCTGCAACTGGTAAGCGCCGATGGCGATCAGCAGCAGATCGGGCGCTTCGCAGGCCTTCACCACGCAGGCGCCTTGCTCAACCAATTGCTGCGCCTGCTCGCCGCTCAGCCGGCCCGTCATCGGCCGCTTCGGCACCACCAGGGTCCAGAACTCGCCGTGGCTGCGGTAGGCGGCACGCAGCGCGGCCACCGCGCTGTTCGCATCGACCGGGAACAGCACGCGCGCGGTGTCGGACATCTCGCCCAACAGCGCCTCGGCCAGCGTCGGGTCCTGGTGCGATTGCTCGTTCTTGCCGTTCTCCCAGGTGTGCGAGGTCGCAACCGTGACCACCGACAGCCAGCCCGGCGGGTTGCCGGCCTCGGCCTGGTGCCGTGCGAACAGGATCTCCTGGCGCATCGCGCCGAGCATCTTGACGGCAAAGGCCTCGTAGGACACCACGAGATTGATGCCGCCCTTGTTTCCGAGCGCCGCGCTGACCACCGCCTCCTCGTTGAGAGCGGTGATCACCGCGCCGTCCACCGCCTCCGCGAGGCCCGGCTCCGGTGCGAAGACGCGGTGCTTCAGCAGGTCGAGCGTCTGACCCATCCGGTTGCTGCGCAATTCGTCGGGATTGCCGACCCGCGGCCGCAGTTGCGGGTTCGCCTGGACGATGGCGGCAAAGGCGGCGTCCAGCGCACCCATCGGCGACACCGTGCCGGTGCCGATGGCATGCCACTGCGCGGCCGGCATTGCAGGTGCATCGACCCGCCGATGGGTCAGCGGGTGATCGCGCTCGAGGGGACGTTGCTGTTCGCGATGGCGGCACAGCACGGCCAGCGCCTCGTCGAGTTCGCCGGCCGGCACGAACAGCGCACGCGCGCCCTCGTTGAATTGCTGCCGCGCGAGCGGATCGACGCGAGGGTTTCCGGCCAGCGGCAGGTTGTGCGCGGCATTGGTCCCTGCACCGGGGAACCCGAACCCCTTCGGCGCCTCTGCAACGGTGTAGTGCAGCGGCACCGGGTACGGGATGCTCCCGGCCGCCACGGCTGCCGCACAGGCGGCGAGCCGCTCTTCCATGGCATGCACGGCCCACGCGAACGCAGCCGGATCCGTGCCGTCGATCTCCATCGGATCGAACCCGTTCAGGCGCAGGTGCTGGCGAAACCACTCTTGTCCGCCCTGCTGCTGCATCGTGCTGCGCTGCTCGATGCGGCGGCCATTGAGGATCATGAACGGCGCCACGAAGCCGCAGTCCTCGGCGCGCCACCAGCGCGGCGCCCAGTCGCTGCCGCGCTGCTCCTCGAAGGCGCCGTCGCTGAGGAACACCACCAGCCGTTCGCCGGGCAGCGGCATGTGCACGTACTGCAGCTCGGCGAAACCGAGATAGCCACCCTCGGACAGTCCGCCCGCCGTGTTCGGGCCGACGTGGCTGCCCAGCGGCGACGCCGGCCGCCCGCCCGCGTCGATCGCGTAGCTGTAGAAGTCGCGCGCAAAGCGTGTCAGCCCGTCTTCGCTGCGGTCGTAGCGCTCCGCGTGCCGGGGTGTCAGGTTGCCCACCAGCAGGTTGACTGAATCGATGCCGGCCACGCAATGCCCTTGGCCCATCAGCCAGCCGCGCGTCAGGCCCGTCAGTGCGTTGGCGGCGAGATAGCCGACGTAGGCCGGCACGATGTTCAGCGAGCCGCCAGTGTGCCCCTCGGGCGTTCGCTTGAAGTCCTCGCTCGCCATCTCGCGTCCATCGGGATGGACACGGTCGGCATAGGTCATGTGCACGGTCAGCCACATGCCGGCCGCGGCGAGACGGTCCGCCGCCCACAGCATGCGGTAGACGCTCGCCGTGTCGGCCGCCTTGCCGCCGGCAACGAGCACCTGCGCGAGCTCGTGCACGCGCAGTTGAGTCTGATCGTTGTGCACAATGGGGCCGTAGCCTCGCGCCCAGCGAGCAAAGTTGGCATCGGAGTCGCGGAACAGCCGCACGCGCTCGGCTACCCAGGGAAGGTGGTGGTTCATCGTCGGGTCCAGGTTGCGCGGAAAGTCGCGCTGGGGTCGGGGCTCATCGCTTTTGCAGGTTGCGCTGGCTGAAGATCTCGTCGTCCACCGGCCGGTCGAACACGGCGTCCTTCAGCACGACCGTGGTCGAGTTGCCGGGCTTGGCGTCGGGCCGCATGTCCCAGCGCGTCGGCAGGGTCCGGCCACCGACCTTGCGCACGTCCGAGAAGGTCAGCACGCGCACGCGCTCGCCGCGCTCGCTGAAGAACTCCTGCTTGAGCGGCATCGTGTCGGCGCGCCGCACCCAGTAGACGATGCGGCCCCAGACCACGGCCGAGTCGGGCTTCGGCACCGCCTCGATCTGCACGACAGTCTCACCATCGAGCGGCACCGTGCCGATCACCTTGTGGGTGTAGTCCTCGAGGATGCTGCTTTCCTTGACCAGATCGTCGTTGGTGAAGTCCGAGCCCATCCACGGCTGCAACATCATCGACGGCGGGATCTTGACGATGCGCTCCACGTTGGGCAGGTAGTTCCACATCTCGGTGCCGATGCGCAGAGAGCCGATGCCGGCCTCCTTGGCGGGCGAGACGATGCGAACGAAAGACCGCCGGGGCCGGTCCATCCAAAGCCTCAGGCCCAGCGTGCGCTGCCAGCGCGGCGTGGCGATCGTCATCTCGTAATCGCCCTGCACGGTGTTGCCCCACAGCAGCTTCTCGACCTTGTCGAGGATTTCGCGCCCCTCGGACGGTTGGGCCCGGACACCCGAAACGGCGAGTGGGACCGCGGCGGCGATCAGTCGGAGCAGCCTTCGACGTGCCCTCACGACGCACCTTCCACCGGTGACTGCGCCACGGCAGCCACGCGGAGCTGGGCCGGAGCGGCATTCGATGCCATCAGTCCGTCCAACATCGCCCGGTCAACAACCTCCTTTTCCAGCAAGAGGCTGGCGAGCGACTCCAGCGCCGCCCGATGCGTGCTCAGCGTCCGAGAAACGCGTTCGCGCGCCTCGTCCAGCAGTCGGCGCACCTCGCCATCGATCGCTTCGGCCGTGCGTTCGCTGTAGGTCCGCGGCTCGGGCAGCGTCGGACCGTTCAAGTACAGCGGTGCGGGACGTGCGTCGTAGGTCGCCAAACCCAGTGCGTCGCTCATTCCATAGTGCGTGACCATGTGGCGCGCCAGGTCGGTGGCACGCTGCAGGTCGTTCTCCGCGCCGGTCGACACATCGTCGAATACCAGCTGCTCCGCAACCCTGCCGCCGAGAAGCACGTCAAGCCGATCGAGCAGTTCGCTGCGTCGCATCAGATAGCGGTCCTCCGTCGGCGATTGCTGGGTGTAGCCGAGCGCCGCGATGCCCCGCGGGATGATCGACACCTTGGTCACCCGGTCCGAGTTCTTGCGGTGCTCGGCCACCAGCGCATGGCCCGCCTCGTGGTAGGCGACGAACTTGCGCTCGGTCGGGTTCATGACCCGGTTCTTCTTCTCGAGGCCGGCAACGATGCGGTCCAGCGCCTCCTCGAAGTCCTGCATGTCGACCGCGTCCTTGCCGCTCTTGGCCGCACGCAGCGTGGCCTCGTTGACCAGGTTGGCGAGATCGGCACCCGCGAAGCCGGGCGTGCGCGCCGCGAGTGCGGCGAGGTCGACAGTCGGCGCCAGCTTGACGTTCTTGACGTGCACCTGAAGGATTTGGCGCCGCCCGTTCAGGTCCGGACGGTCCACCGCGATGTGCCGATCGAAGCGCCCCGGCCGCAAGAGCGCGGGATCGAGAACCTCGGGGCGGTTCGTGGCGGCCAGGATGATGACGCCGCGGTTTGTGTCGAACCCGTCCATCTCAGCAAGCAGTTGATTCAGCGTCTGCTCGTGTTCCTCGTGGCCACCCGACAAGCCACCGACGCCACGCGCCTTGCCCAGCGCGTCGATCTCGTCGATGAAGACGATGCAGGGCGCCTTGGCCGCGGCCTGCTCGAACAGGTCGCGCACCCGCGCCGCGCCGACACCGACGAACATCTCGACGAACTCGGAGCCGCTGAGCGAAAGGAACGGCACGCCAGCCTCGCCCGCCACCGCCTTCGCAAGCAGGGTCTTGCCCGTGCCCGGTGCGCCAACGATCAGCACCCCCTTGGGGATCTTGCCGCCCAGACGCTTGTAGCGGTCCGGGTTCTTGAGGAACTCGACCACCTCCATCAGTTCCTCGCGCGCCTCGTCGATGCCCGCGACGTCCTTGAAGGTGACCCCGGTTTCGGTCTGCATGTAGACCTTGGCCTTGCTCTTGCCGATCTCCAGCATGCCGCCATGCCCCATGCCGCCGCCCATGCGCTTCATCAGGAACCACCAGATGCCGAAGAACACCAGCGCCGGCGCGACCCAGGAAATCAGCGCGCCGAGCCACTTGCTCTCGCGCACGCTTCCGTAGCGAACCTTGGCGGCATCTAGCTGGGCCACGAGCCCCGGGTCGTTGACCAGCACCGTCGCGAAGCCGTGCTCGCCACCAGCGCGCTGGAGCGCCTCGAGCTTGTCCTTCGGCAGGATCTGCTCGAGTCCCTCGGCCTTCAGCTTTCCAGTGGCGATGCCGTCGGCGATGACCACGTCATCAAGCTTGCCGGCCACGAGCGCCTGCTTGAACTCGCTATAGGTGAGTGTCTGCGTGTGACGTGTCGCGAAGAACTCCTGCACGAGGATCATGCCCACCAACGCGGCCAGCACGTACCACAGCGAGAACGTCTGCTTCTGGTCCATCAACCTTGCTCCTCCAGAGTTTCGATCTACGCGCCAGGACGCCGTCGCGAATGCCGTTCATCGAGTACCACCTGAATGGCGCCCCACAGGATCAGCGCCGGGCACACGAGCAGCAATGCGGCCAACAGCGCACTCCACAACGTCCACCCGAACGACCACAGGACGCACGCTGCAAGCAGCACCGCCGCCGCTGGGCACAACCACATCCAGCGGTTGGCGAACTCGGGCCACTTCACGAATCTCATGGTGACCTCCGTCGTCATTGAAGGCGCGCCCGCTTCAGCAGCGCCGAGTTGACGATCACCGACAGCGAGGACAGTGCCATCGCCGCGGCGGCAATGATCGGGTTGAGCAACCCGAAGGCCGCGATCGGCACACCGACCGTGTTGTAGACGAAGGCCCAGAACAGGTTGCGCTTGATCGTGCGCATCGTCGCCCGCGAGAGCCGGATGCCGGTCACCACGTCGCGCACGTCGCTGCGCACGAGGATGATGCCGCCGGTCTCCTTGGCCACGTCCGAGCCCGACCCGATTGCGATGCCGATGTCCGCGGTCGCCAGCGCCGGGGCGTCGTTGACGCCGTCGCCGACCATCGCCACCACCTTGCCGGCCTGCTGCAGTTCCTTGATCACGCGCGCCTTGTCGGAGGGCAGCACGTCGGCAATCACCCGGTCGATCTCCAGCGCGCGGCCGATCGCCGCCGCGGTGCGCGCGTTGTCCCCGGTCAGCATCACCACCTCGACGCCTTCGGCGCGCAGCGACCGCACGGCCTCGAGCGCCTCCGGCTTGATCGTGTCGGCGACCGCGATCACCGCGGCAAGCTCGCCGTCGCAGGCGAGCAGCATCGCCGTCTTGCCGTCCGCCTGGAAGCGCTCCATGTCCTGACCGACCGATGCGACGTCGACGCCGGCAGCCTCCATCAGCCGCCGGTTGCCGAACAGCACCTCGCGCCCCTCGACCTGGCCGCGCACGCCATGGCCCGGCACGGCCTCGAAGCCCTGCACTACGCAGGGTTCGAGGCCGCTCTCCCTGGCGCCGCGCAGGATGGCCTCGGCCAGCGGATGTTCCGAGCCGGCCTCCAGGCTGGCGGCGAGGCGCAACGCCTGGTCGTGGTCGCAGTGCCCGCAGGGCTGCAGATCGGTCAGGGCCGGCTCGCCGCGGGTCAGCGTGCCGGTCTTGTCGAACACCACGGTGGTGAGCCGCTCGGCCTTCTCGAGGATCTCGCCGCCGCGGATCAGGATGCCGGCCTGCGCGCCGCGGCCCACGCCCACCATCAGCGCTGCCGGGGTGGCGATGCCGAGCGCGCAGGGACAGGCGATGATCAGGACGGCGATGAAGGCGAGCAGTCCCTGCGGGAAGTTGCCGCCCAGCCACCAGAGCGCGAACGCGAGGATCGCCGTGCCCACCACCGCCGGCACGAAGTAGCGCGTCACCTGGTCGGCGATGCGCTGGATCGGCGCACTGCTGGTCTGCGCGTCCTCGACCATCTTGACGATCTGCGCGAGCGCCGTCTCGGCGCCGATGCGCGTGGCCTGGAAGCGGAAGCTGCCGGTGCGGTTCAGCGTGCCGCCGATCACCGCCGCGCCGGCCTGCTTGTCGACCGGCATCGACTCGCCGGTGAGCATCGACTCGTCCACCGACGACGAACCCTCGAGCACCACGCCGTCGGTCGCGATGCGTTCGCCCGGCCGCACGACGATCGTCTCGCCCACCATCACCTGCTCGGCCGGGATCTCGACCTCCTCACCGCCGCGCAGCACGTGGGCGGTCGCGGGCTTGAGGTCGAGCAGCTTGCGCACTGCCGCCGAGGAGTGCTTCTTGATGATCTCCTCCATGTACTTGCCCAGCAGCACGAAGGCGATGATCACCGCCGAGACCTCGAAGTAGACGTCGCGCTCCTCGACCTTCACCGGCAGCACCGAAGGGAAGAACAGCACCGCCACGCTGTAGAAATAGGCCACCGAGGTGCCGAGCGCGATCAGCAGGTCCATGTTGATGGACCGGTTGCGCAGCGCATTGAAGGCGCCGACGTAGAAGCCCCAGCCGCCGATGAACTGCACCGGCGTCACCAGCAGGAACAGCCACACGCCCCAGGTGAACCAGGGCAGCGCCGGGATCGGCACCCAGGTCAGCAGCGTCGCGCCGGTGGCCAGCGCGATGAAGGCGCCGGCGCGCATGATCGCCAGCGCCAGCACGCCGGTCAGCGCGATGGTGACGCGCGTGCGCATCGACTTGAGTTCGGCCTCGGGCGACTCGAAGGTGCGCTGGCAGCCGGCGCTGCAGAAGTAGTAGCTGCGCCCGGCACGGTCGGTGCGCAGCGCCGTGGCCTTGTCGACCACCATGCCGCACACCGGATCCTTCGCCTGGCCCGACTCGTCGCGTCGCAGCACGGTCTGCAGCGGGCGGCCGGCTGCATGCATGTCCTCGGCGACGGCAGTTGCGGTAGCCGCAGGCGTGGCTTCGGGTGCCGCCGTGAGAGCGCCGACGTAGCGCGCCGGATCGCGCTGGAACTCGCTCAGGCAGTGCCCCGAGCAGAACAGGTAGGTGGCCCACCGTGTTCGGCGCGCCCCGCCGCCTTGGCCGGGTCCACGGTCATTCCGCACACCGGGTCGACCGAACCGGCGGCCGACACCGCGGGTTCGTCGTGAAGCGCTGCCTGACTCATGTCCTTCTCCTGTTCGATGCGTGGAAGGGGTGTGCAGCGGGCGTCAAGGCGTGCGGCGCGCGGCGCCCTCCCATGCCGCCGCACCGGCCGCAAGAGCGGTCAGCCCGCCCGCGATGAGGAACGGCAGCGGCGGTGCAAGCGCGAAC
>JBASTF010000717.1:0-3045 GCA_049274755.1 Rubrivivax sp.
GTGTGACGGTGTTTGGGCGGGCCGGGCCGCCAGCGGCAGTCGGCGGTTCGGCTGCATGGCCGGCGCCGGAATGGTGGGGCCTGCAAATCATCGAATTTTGCGATTTTTGCCGCTTTGCATCGATCAGGCGCTACACCGGAACGGCTGCCGGTCGAAAGCGTAGACAGGCGATCGGCAAGGGCTGATGGCCATTGTTCTGCCACCGGCCGCGCATGACCCGAGCCCATCCCGTCGACGACCCCGAACAGCAGCGGCTGCAGGCGCTGCGGGCTTACGCCGTGCTCGACACTCCGCCGGAAGCGGCCTTCGACGACATCGCCGAACTGGCGGCGCGGCTGTTCGACATGCCGGTGGCCCTGGTGTCGCTGGTGGATGCCGAGCGCCAGTGGTTCAAGTCGCGCGTCGGGCTGGACATCCAGCAGGCACCGCGCACACACGGCTTCTGCGACATCGCGATGCGCCAGCCGGCGGTGTTTGTCGTGCCCGACATGCTGCAGGACCCGCGCTTCTGCGACAGCCCGCTGGTGCGCCACGGGCCGCGTGTGCGCTTTTATGCCGCAGCACCGCTGCGCACGCCCGAAGGCCATGCCATCGGCACGCTGTGTGTGGCCGACCGGCGCCCGCGCAGCTTCGACGCTGCCCAGTCCGAAACGCTGGCCGTGCTGGCACGCCAGGTGGTCACGCAGCTGGAACTGCGGCGCGCCGAACTGGCGCGGCTGGACCTGCAGACCAACAACGAGGCCTTGTTCACCAACAGCATGGACGGTGTGCTGCAGGCCTTGCCCGACGGCCAGGTGCTGGCGGCCAACCCCGCCGCCTGCCGGCTGCTGGGCTACAGCAATGCCGAGCAGCTGATGCGCCGCGGCGGTGCTGCGCTGCTGGACATGAGCGACCCACGCCTGTCGCGGCTGCTGAAACAGCGGGAACGCCATGGCCGCGTGCGCGGCGAACTGCGCATGCGGCGTGCCGACGGCGAGCTGTTCGAGGTGGAGATGACCTCGTCGCTGTTCCGCGACCGCAACGGCAGGCTGCTGGCCAGCGCGGTGTTCCGCGACATCACCGAACGCCGCACCTGGGCGCGCCGCCTCGAACAAAGTCTGGAACTGCTGCACAACCTGGCCCAGCATGTGCCAGGTGTGCTGTACCAGTTCCACATGCGGCCCGACGGCAAGGCCTGTTTCCCCTTTGCCAGCCAGGGCCTGTGGCCCATGTTCGAGGTGACGCCCGAGCAGGTGCGCGAGGACGGCGCGCCGGTGTTCGCCCGTGTGCATCCGGACGATGCCGCGGCCGTGTCGGCCGCCATCCAGCGCTCGGCAGAAACGCTGCAGCCCTGGCGCCACGACTACCGCGTGCTGCTGCCCAGCCAGGGTGAACGCTGGCGCCAAGGCCAGGCGCAGCCCGAGCGCCTGCCCGACGGCAGCGTGCTCTGGCACGGCTTCATCACCGACATCACCGAACGCAAGCAGTCCGAGGAAGACACGCACCGGCTGGCCTACTTCGACGTGCTGACCGGGCTGCCCAACCGCCGCCTGCTGCTGGACCGCATCGCCCATGCGCTGAACGCCGCGCAGCGTTCGGGGCGTGTCGGCGCGCTGCTGTTCATCGACCTCGACAACTTCAAGCAGATCAACGACGCCCGCGGGCACTCGGTCGGCGATGCACTGCTGAAGCAGGTGGCGGCGCGGCTGTGCGCCGGGCTGCGCAGCGAAGACTCGGTGGCCCGGCTGGGCGGCGACGAATTTGTCGTGCTGCTGGGCGGCCTGGGCGACGACCTGGAGACCGGCGCCCGCCACGCGATGGCGGTGGCCGACAAGGTGCGCGAGGTGCTGGCCATGCCTTTCGACATCGACGGCGCCTGCTACGGCGGCGCCGGCAGCATCGGCATCACGCTGTTCCCCAAGGCCGACGAACGGGTCGACGACCTGCTGCGCGAAGCCGACACCGCGATGTACCGCGCCAAGAGCGCCGGCCGCAACCGCATCGCGTTTTTCGAGGCCGGCATGCAGGCCGAGGTCGAACAGCGCCTGGCGCTGGAGCAGGACCTGCAGGAAGGCCTGGCCGGCGGCCAGTTCCACCTGCATGTGCAGCCGCAGTTCGACGCCGCCGGTGCGGAAGTGGGGGCCGAACTGCTGCTGCGCTGGCAGCACCCGCAGCGCGGCAACGTGCCACCGGTGGACTTCATCCCGATGGCCGAGGAAACCGGCCTCATCGTGCCGCTGGGCGCCTTTGTCATCGCCCAGGCCTGCGAGGCGCTGGCCCGGCTGCAGTCCGAAGGGCGGTCGCTGGCGCTGTCGGTCAACGTCAGCCCGCGCCAGTTCCGCCACGAGAGTTTTGTCGCGCAAGTGAAGGCCACGCTGGCCGCCACCGGCGCGCGGGCCTCGGGCCTGGTGTTCGAGGTCACCGAAGGCCTGCTGATCGACAACTGGGACGACACGCTGGCGCGCATCAGCGAACTGGTGGCGCTGGGCGTGCGCTTTTCCATCGACGACTTCGGCACCGGCTACTCCAGCCTGGCCTACCTGAAGAAGCTGCCGCTGTACGAGGTGAAGATCGACCGCGGCTTCGTGCGCGACATCCCCCATGCGCCGAACGACACCGCCATCGTCGAGGCCATCGTCTCGATGGCGCGCCACCTGCAGCTGCGTGTGGTGGCCGAAGGCGTGGAGACCGAGGCGCAGGCGGCGTTCCTGCGTGGCATCCACTGCGACGCGATGCAGGGTTACCTGCTGGCGCGGCCGATGCCGCTGCACGGATGGCTGGCCCGGCAGACCGAGGTGCTGGCCGTGTAGAGTCCGCGCCTGGAGTGCAGCAGCGATGAACAGCCCGAACGACGGCGTGCGCGGCCCGGTGGCCGACGATGTGCAGACCGGCTGCGAGCAGGTGCTGCGCACGCTGCCGGGCTGGTTCGGCATCGAACTCTCGTTGCGCGGTTATGCCGAGGCCACGGCGACGCTGCCGACCTTCGTCGCCGAAGACGGCGGCGCCGTGCTGGGTTTTGTCTCGCTGCTGGAACAGCAGCCGCGGGCCTGGGAGATCCACTGCATC
>JBASTF010000718.1:0-1895 GCA_049274755.1 Rubrivivax sp.
GCGCCCGCTGCATCATGGCTGCGGCGCGGCCTTGCGGTGCAGCACGCGCTGCGGGAAGGGAATCTCGACGCCGGCGTCGTTCAGCGTCTTCAGCAGCGCCAGGTTGACGTCCGAGCGCACGGCACCGAGGCCGTTTTCGGGGTCGGAGATCCAGAAGCTGACCGTCAGCTCCAGCCCGTCCGCGGCAAAGGCCGACAGCTGCACCATGGGTGCCGGTTCCCGCAGCACACGCGGCACGGCGGCCACGGCGGTGGTGAGCCGGGGCATCAGTTGCTCGAGGTCGGTGCCATAGGCCACCTGCACGACGGTGCTGCCCGAGACCCGCGGGTCGGCCAGCGACGAGTTCTCGACCCGCGAGACCACCAGCATCTCGTTGGGCACGATGCTCTCGCGGCCGTTCAGCGCGCGGATCACCGTGTAGCGTGTGGTGATGTCGGTGATGCGGCCTTCGAAGCCGTCGACCCTGACCATGTCGCCGATGCGCACGCTGCGCTCGGCCAGGATGACGAAGCCGCTGACGTAGTTGGCCGCCAGCTTCTGCAGGCCCAGGCCGATGCCGACACCGAGCGCGCCGCCCAGCACACCCAGGGCCGTGAGGTCGATGCCGGCTGCCGACAGCGCAAACATCAGGCCGACGAACAGCAGCAGCGCACGCAAGGCGTTGGCAGCCATCTTGCGGATGCTGAGGTTGTCGGTGGCGCCCTTCAGCAGCCGCTGTTCCAGCGCCGACGAGACCCACAGCGCCACCACCATCACGACGATGGCGGTGACCGTGCCTTCGAGCAGATTGCGCACCGAGACGCGTGTGCTGCCGATCTTCCACTGGATGGCGTCCAGTTCGGCCAGCATCAGCGGCAAGGCGCCGCTGATCCACAGCACGACGCCGACCCAGGCCAGCCAGGAGATGCTGCGCTCGACGACACGCATGACGTCCGAGGCCGGGAAGGCGGCGCGCAGCACACGCACCGTCAGCCGGATCAGCAACAGCGACAGCAGCACCGGCACGACGAGGCGGAACACCGCGATCGGCACCACCGCGGTCTGCACCATGGCCCAACGCGCGAACAGGGCCAGCAGCAGCGCGAAGATGGGGAACAGCACGCCGTCGACGACACCGCGGCCGAACCAGATCGAGCCGCGCTGCGGCTCGGGCCCGCGCAACACCCGCACCAGGGCCCAGGACAACGCCAGGCAGGCGGCCAATGCCGCCAGCTCGATCAGCACCGTGGCCTGCAACAGGGATTCGACGAGGCGGCCGAACTCGGCGGCCGAGAGCACCTGCACCATGGGCCTAGACGTCCGCCAGCACGCGCAGGTGTGCGGCCACGCTGCGCGCCAGGGCGCCCAGGTTGTAGCCCCCCTCCAGGCAGGAGACGATGCGCCCGCCGGCATGGCGCGCGGCCACGTCGACGAGCTGGCGTGTGATCCACTCGTAGTCGGCCTCGACCAGGCCGAGCTGGCCGAGATCGTCTTCGCGGTGGGCGTCGAAGCCGGCGCTGATGAACAGCATCTGCGGGCGGAAACGTTCCAGCGCCGGCAGCCACATGTCGTGGATGGTCTCGCGCAGTTCGCTGCCGCGTGTGTAGGGCGGGATCGGCACGTTGACCATGTTCGTGCCCCTGGGCACGGCACCGCTGTAGGGGTACAGCGGGTGCTGGAAGAAGCTGCACATCAGGATGCGCTCGTCGCCGGCGACGATGTCCTCGGTGCCGTTGCCGTGGTGCACGTCGAAATCGACGATGGCCACACGCTGCAGCCCGCGCACGTCCAGCGCATGGCGCGCGGCGACGGCGACGTTGTTGAAGAAACAGAAGCCCATGGTCTCGTCGCGTGTGGC
Organism: Rubrivivax sp.; assembly: GCA_049274755.1. Lineage (GTDB taxonomy): Bacteria > Pseudomonadota > Gammaproteobacteria > Burkholderiales > Burkholderiaceae_C > Rubrivivax. The sequence continues at coordinate 1,838 of JBASTF010000718.1, forward strand.
GTGGTGGCCCGGCGGGCGCACGGCGCAGAAGGCATTGCTGGCGCGGCCGGCGATGACG
>JBASTF010000719.1:0-2572 GCA_049274755.1 Rubrivivax sp.
GGCCTTCCCGGCGCCGCTGATGGCCCTGGCCGGCCGCGCCGCCCAGGTGCTGGAATGGGACCGCGACCACCGCTTCTGCGGCTGCTGCGGCACACCCACCGAACTGCAGGCCGCCGAGCGTGCACGCCGCTGCCCGGCCTGCGGCCATGTGGCCTACCCGCGCCTGAGCCCGGCGATGATGGCCCTGGTGTGGCGCCCCGGCGAACTGCTGCTGGCGCGGGCCCCGCACTTCGCGCCCGGCCTGTACAGCGCGCTGGCCGGTTTCGTCGAGGCCGGCGAATCGCTGGAAGACTGCGTGCAGCGCGAGGTGCTGGAGGAAACCGGCGTGCAGGTCACCGACCTGCGCTACTACGGCAGCCAGAGCTGGCCCTTCCCGCACAGCCTGATGGTGGCCTACACGGCACGCTGGACCGGTGGCGAGATCGTGCCCCAGCCCGGCGAGATCGAAGACGCGCAGTGGTTCGCCATCGACCAGCTGCCCAAGCTGCCGCCGCGTTTTTCGATCAGCGGCCACCTGATCCGCGACACGGCACAAGCCCTGCACGAAGGCCGGCTCTGAGCCCGCCGCTGACGCGCCAGCAGCAGCTCAGTCCGCGGCCGCCGGCACCGTCGCGGCGCACAGCGCTTCGGTCACCACGTCCCGCGCGCGGTTGCTGACGACACGCAGCGCACCGGACTGCAAGGCCAGACGCGGCGCCATCTGCAAACGGGCCAGCAAGCCATCGGACTGCACCGCATCACCGGCCAGCAGGCCGACCCAGGTGTCGCGGCCCGCACGTTTGGCCGCCATCAGCGCCAGGTCGGCCACCTGCACCACGTCCTGCCAGCCCAGGGCGCGCGGCTGTTCGCGCACAAAGGGCACGCTGGCAAAACCGACGGAGCAGCTGACGTTCAGCGTGCGGCCGTCGTCCAGCGTGAACGGCGACTGCGCCACGACCGCGCGGATGCGCTCGGCCAGTTCCTCGGCGCGGGCACGGTCAGTGTTGCGCGCCACGGCCAGGAACTCCTCGCCGCCCCAGCGCACCAGGAAATCGGTCTCGCGCATCAGGCCACGCAGACGCTGACCGAACTGCACCAGCACATGGTCGCCGGCGGCGTGGCCGTGCAGGTCGTTGACACGCTTGAAGTGGTCGACGTCGATCAACAGGAAGACGTTGTCGGTGTCCACGGCCGCCGGGCCGCTGGCGCTGAGCGGTTCGGTGGCGCGGCGCAGGCTGGCGGCGATCTCGGTGTCGATGTGGCTGGTCAGGAAACGCCGGTTGTGCAGCCCCGTCAGCGGGTCGGTCACGCTGCTCAGTTCCAGCACCCGCGACTTCTCGCGCAGGGCTTTCGACACCGCGTGCAGTTCGGCCGTGCGCTCCTGGACCTTGTGCTCCAGCTCGGCCTGCTGGCGCCGCAGCAGCCCCGTGCGCCAGCGCACCACCAGCAGCAGGGCCAGCAGCAGGGCCAGCGCCGCGGCGCTGCGGAACCAGAATGTCTGGTGCCAGGCCGGCTGCACCTGCACGGCCAGCGTCGTCAATGCCTCGGTCCAGGCGCCATCGCGGTTCGAGCCGCGCAGCTGCAGCGTGTAGTTGCCGGGTGGCAGGTTGTTGTAGGCCGCGAGGCGGCGCGCCGCATCGGTTTCGACCCAGTCGCGCTCGAAACCCAGCAGCCGGTAGGCATAGCGGTTGCGTTCGGGTGCCGAGTAGTCGATGGCGGCGAACTCCACCGACAGGCTGTTGCCGTCGGCCGGCACCTGCACCGGCGTGGCCTGGGCGCCACCCACGTGTGCACCGGCGTTGACGACGCGCCCGGCCACACGCAGCTCGCTCACCACCACCGGCGGCCGGTAGTTCCAGGGCTGCAACCGCTCCGGCCGCACGATGCTCAGGCCGCCGGCGCCGCCGAACAGCAGTTCGCCACTGGGCGTGCGCGCCGCCGAGCCCGTCCAGTAGGTGTTGAAGACCACACCTTCGGCACGCCGCAGCGCACGCAGCGACAGGCTTTGCGGGTCGATGACGGCCATGCCGTTGTCGGTGCTGGCCCAGACCTGGCCGCTGCCGTCTTCCAGCAGGGCATTGACGTTGTCGTCGGGCAGGCCTTGCTGCGTGCCCAGGTGGCGGAAACGCGGCGGCGTGGCATCGCCGGATTCCAGGATGTTGATGCCGCCACCGTAGGTGCCCACCCACAACCGGCCCTGGCGGTCGGTGTACAGCGTGTCGATGAAACCGGCGTTCAGGCCTTCTGGATGTTGCGGTGTCGGCACGATGCCGGCACGCACACGCCGCTGCACGGCGTCGACCTGGTTCAGCCCGTAGCGGGTGCCCACCCACAGCGTGTCGCCCTGGCCGCGTGCCAGCACGGTGATGCGCTGGTCGGTCAGCGCCGGCTGCAGCGCCACCGGGCCGCCACGGCCACTCGCCAGGTCCAGCTGCCACAGGCCGTCGGACTGGCCACCGATCCACAACGTCTGGCCGTCGGCCAGCAAGGCCCAGGTCGAGGCCGTCGGCTCGCGCTGGCCGATCTGCACCCGCTGCACCTGCCGGCCGTCGGCGCTGGCACGGTACAGGCCACGTTTGGTGCCGATGTAGAC
>JBASTF010000720.1:0-1999 GCA_049274755.1 Rubrivivax sp.
GGTGCTCGGCGACCTGCTGCAGCGCGCCGGGCTGGCTGGCCAGGCGCAGCAAGCCTGGCAGCAGGCGGCGCAGCGGCTGCAAACCAGCGCAGCGCAGACGGAGCCGCAGGCGCTGCTGCTGGCAGCGCGGCTGGCCTGGCGGCGCGGCGACGCTCAAGAAGCCCGGTCCGGGGCCGAAAAGCTGGCGTCCACCCCTTACCGCCACCCGGACATGCTGCTGCTGCAACAGGAGTTGTCGCAGGGCCCGCCGGTGCCGCGGCCCACACAGCGAGGTTCCCGATGAACGAGGTTTGTGCTTCTTCCGCCGCCACCGAGCTGGAGGTGCAGCGCGTGCAGGTGTATGTCGGTGCCGAGGGGCAGCCGGTCTGCGTGCCGCACGAGCTGCCGGTCACCGGCAGCGACGTGAACATCCGCTTCGTGCTGATGAGCAGCGGCTGGCAATTCCCGGCCACCGAGGCCGTGGTCGTCACCGACGGCGGCAACCAGTTCCCCGACCCGGCTGTGACCGAAGGCCCGCGCCGCGCCACGCTGCTGGACGTCAACGACGAGCCCGGTGTTTTCGCCTACAAGGTGACGGTGCAGAACGTCAGCACCGGCGAGCTGCGCAGCGTCGACCCTGCGATCCGCAACGAGAGCTGAGACCCTCCGGCAGCGCCGCCGGCCGGTGGCGGCCAGGCCCTTCAGCTCGCCGGCCATGTGCCGGATCGAACCATGGCCCGACGACGCGAGTCAGTCTGCCCGGGTTCTTCTTCGCATGGGCCACGAGGCCGGCGACGCCGTCGAACGGCAGCCTGGGCTGGATGGCCAGCACCTGCGGCGCCCGCGTCATCATCGCCACCGGGGCGAAGTCCTTGATCGGGTCCCAGCCGGCCTGCCTGGGCAGCGCCAGATGGTCGAGCTGGCCGATCATGGCAACAGCCCCGCGGGCGCCGGATGCAGGTCGCCGATGCGGCCGGCCTTGGCCACCTGGCCGGGCACGGCATGGCCGACGATGCCGGGCAGGGCCCGCGCCACCTGCAGCAGCGTCGCCAGGTCGACGCCGGTCGCGTAGCCCATCGCGTCCAGCATGTGCAGCGTGTCTTCGCTGCTGATGTTGCCGCTGGCCCCCGGTGCGTAGGGGCAGCCGCCGAGGCCGCCCAGCGAACCGTCGAGGCGCACGATGCCGGCCTGCACCGCGGCCAGCACATTGGCCAGGCCCATGCCGCGGGTGTCGTGGAAGTGCATCGTCAGCTGCGGCAGCGCCGGCAGCGCGGCCTGCAGCAGGTCGGCCAGCTGCGCCACCTGGGCCGGGTGCGCCATGCCGGTGGTGTCGCAGAGGGTCAGCCCGCGCACGCCCAGGTCGGCAAAGGCCTGTGCCCAGCGCAGCAGTCCGGCCACCGGCACCTCGCCCTCCATCGGGCAGCCGAAGCTGCACGACAGCGAGACGTTGACGGCGGCCTGCCCTTCGGCCGCACGCACCACCTCGCGCAGCGCGGCGAAGCTGGCCAGGCGCGACATGCGCAGGTTGGCGCGGTTGTGCGTCTCGCTGACCGACATCACCAGGTTCCACTCGTCGGCACGCGCTTCGGCCGCACGTTCGGCACCGCGGCGGTTGGGCACCAGCACCGTGTATTCGACGCCGGGCAGGCGGTGGATGCGGCCCATCACCTCGTCGGCATCGCGCAGCATCGGGATCGCCTTGGGCGACGTGAACGACGTGACCTCGATCTTTGCGTAGCCACAGGCCGACAAGGCATCGACCAGGGCCACCTTGTCGTCGGTGGCCACGAACTGGGCTTCGTTCTGGAAGCCGTCGCGGGTGACGACTTCGTTGAAGAAGATGCGCTGTCCTGGTGTCATGGCTGCTCCTTGCGGGACCGCAGGGCGTCGAGCACGGCCCCGGTGTCCTGGCCCAGGGCCGGCGCGTTGCGGCGGTGGCCACCCGGCGTGCGGCCCAGCTTGGGCACGATGCCCGGCACCGTGAGCCGGCTGCCGTCGGCCATCACGACCTCGTCGAGCA
>JBASTF010000721.1:0-1899 GCA_049274755.1 Rubrivivax sp.
GTCGTGGCCCATGCCGGGCACCAGGTCCAGCGTGGCGCCGGTGATGCGGTTTGCCAGATCCTGCCCGGCGGCCACCGGCACCAGCGGGTCGGCCTGGCCGTGGATGACGCAGGTGGGCGCGCCGATCTGCTGCAGCAACGGCGTGCGGTCGCCATCGGCCGCCACGGCGGCCAGCTGCCGCACCGTGCCGGCCGGGCGCCAGGCGCGTGCCACGGTGGCCTCCAGCCGCTGGCGCTGGGCCTCGGGCTCGGGTGGAAAAGCTGGGCTGCCGATCAGCGCCAGCAGCCGCTGCAAATGCGCCACCACGGCCTCGGGCTTGTTGCCGGCCGGGCGCGACATCAGCGCACGCTGCAGCTCCCAGCGCGGCTGCGGCAGGCGGCGCGAGCCCGAGCTCGTCATCATCAGCGTCAGGCTCTGCAGCCGCTGCGGATTCCGGGCCGCCAGGTGCTGGGCGATCATGCCGCCCATCGACGCGCCGCAGACATGGGCGCTGGCAATGCCCAGCGCGTCCAGCACGCCCAGCGTGTCGGCCGCCATGTCGGCCAGGCCATAGGGCGCCCGCACCGGCAGATGCAGCGCGTAGCGCAGCCCGGCGATCGGCAGGTTGGGCACACCGAGGTGGTCGAAGCCGGTGGACAGGCCGGCGTCGCGGTTGTCCAGCCGGATGACGCGGAAACCACGCTGCAGCAGCAGGGCCACCAGTTCGTCGGGCCAGCCGATCAGCTGCATGCCCAGGCCCATCACCAGCAGCAGCGGCTCGGCCGCCGGCGGCCCGCGGTCGTCGACCTCGATCTCGATGCCGTTGGCGGCGACGCGCATCTACAGCCTGGACGCCGCCTGCAGCGGCGACTGGTGCGTGACCTTGTAGAACCAGCGCCGTGCGCCCTGGATGTCGAAACGCTGCCACTGCGCCGGGTTCTGCGCCAGCCGGTCGGCGATCGCATACAGCGCCAGCGGGTTCATGCCCATGCCGACATGGCTGGCATGCACCTCGATGTTCTCGGTGTGCGGCGCATCGGCATTGATGCTGCACTGCCAGGCCACGATGCCGTCGGTCTTGCTGTAGATCGAGGTCGTCGGCACCGGCGGCGGTTCGTGCAGCTGGGTGATCAGCGCGTGGTCGTGCACGGCCTGGCCCGACACCATCTCGTAGAAGCGCCAGGCGTTTGTGGCGCGTGGGTGACCGGCAAACGGGGTGCCCAGCGTGATGACGCAGCGTGTGTGGTCCGGCTGTTCCTTGGCCAGTTCACGCGCATAGATGCCGCCCAGGCTCCAGCCGATGAGGCTGACCTTTTCGCGGTGTTTGTCGGCCAGCTGCGACACCAGGGCGCGGCAGCTGTCCAGCACACCCTGGCGCGGGCCGAAGTTGAAGCCCAGCTTCCAGGGGTACGGTGTGTAGCCGCGGTCGCGCAGGAAGTTGCGCAGCGGCAGCGTCGTGAAGTCCGAAGCGCCGAGGCCGGGAAACACCAGCACCGGATGGCCGTCGCCGACCGGCAGCCGCGACAGCCAGGGTGCTGCGGCCAGCATCGCCGCGTACTCCCAGGGCGCACGCGCCTCCAGCATCATCAGCAGCGGGCCCGGGGCTTCCAGGGTTTCGTCCCAGGTGGGCGGGGCAAAGGGTGTCGTCGCGGGCTTGGCTGCGGGCTTGCCCCTTGGGCGACGGCGGAACGGCAGGCTCATGCAGCCGATGTTAGCGAGGCGCCGCGGCCCGGCACTGGAGCGCTTGCCCTAGTAGACCTGGGCAGGCAGCCGGGCCTTCGGGCCGGACCCACCTCGGCGGCTTGCGCGCTACTTGCTTGCCTTTGCCGGCTTGCGCCGCGTCACCTGCGACACCGCAGTGTCCACCGCCGCGCCGACGAACTGCCGCGCCAGCCGGCCGGCCGCGCCGCTGACGGCCCC
>JBASTF010000722.1:0-37952 GCA_049274755.1 Rubrivivax sp.
CCGTCGCGCTGACGGCCGCACGCCGCAGCACGCGGCCGGAGGGTCGCGCATGAACATCGGCGAAGCGGCCACCGCCTCGGGCGTGTTGGCCCAGATGATCCGCCACTACGAATGAGCAACCTGTTTCCGCCGGCCGAGATCGCCGAGCTCGTGGGCCAATGACGCGACCGTGCACGGCCCAGCCGGCAGGTGGAGGCCCTGGCCGAACAACACATCCACGACCTCGGGCAGAAGGCTGCCGAACTGCTGGCGATGAAGGTGACGCTGCAGCACCTGGTGCATTGCTGCCATGGCGACGACGGGCCCGACTGCAGCGGGCTCGAAGGCCTGTGCGCTGCGTTCTGCCCGGTGGCCGGCATCGTGCACACCGCCGCAGCCAGGCCACTCGCTGCACCCGCGATCGCCACCGTGTTTCCCGAACTCGTGGCCCCTGCACCGCCTCTCTTGGCCAGACGCCTGCGCAACCCCAGCTTCAGCTTCAGCTTCGGCCGCGTTCGCGGCGGCGGCAATGTCGAGATCGACCGCGCCATCGGCTTCGATCTGCTGGGCTCGCTGCCGGTGGCCCGCCAGGCCGACCAGGCGCGTTTCGATGGCTTGCAGCGGCGGGCGGCGTCCGCCTTCCTGGACCACGCGCATGCCGACGAAATGACGCAGATGGCGATGGGCATGATGGGCTCGTTCATCGTGCACCCCGAGAACCCGCTGCAGTTCCGCGTCGAGCGCGACTTCGAATTCCTGCTCGCGGCCGACGACATCACACCCGGCAGCGCTTTGCTGCAGGTGAACACGATGCTGAACTTCAACCCCTGGATCTGGAACAGCCGTGTGTTCCCGGGGGCTGGACCCACTGGTCGCCCGCAGCGGCGACCGGGTGTGCACCCGGCCTGACCGGCATCCGCCCGGCACCGTGGCCAGCGAACACACCGGCGGCTGATGCGCAGACGCCGCGCGCGCAAACCCGGTGGCCGCGCCGGCCACCACTGACGATGCAAGCAACGCCGATGCAGCGAACACGCCGGGCGATGTTGCTGGCTGCCGCACTGCTGCTGCCCACGCTGGCGGCCCAGACCCGTGGCGACCAGGGCCACGGCAAGGCGGCCCGGGCGCTCGACGTCAGCCGCGTCGAGCCCAAAGCCTTCGGCCGCGAAGGCGGCCCGGCCAAGTTACGCGCCCGATCCGCCGGATGACGAGCAACCGCATGCGCTTCACGCCAATGACGCTGGGTGGGGCACAACGCCGGCCAGTTGCTGCACGAGATCGTGCTTGGCGCCAGCACCGAACGGCAGGCCCACGCCGAGATGATTGAAAAAACACCCAGGCATGGGAAACGACGAACCGCACATGGCCCATGTGGCCCAGGCCGCGACGGCAGCACCGTGTAGCAGTTCACCCAGGCCGGCGAGTTCGGCTTCCCCTGCCTGATCCCTGGTCATTTCGAAGTCGGCATGGTGGCAATGTGGTGTTGAAGTGAAGACGACGACAGACAACACGCGGCACCTGTTCTGCGCGGGTGCTGCGACCTTGCCACTCGCGGCGAGCGGTGTGCATTCGCAGCCGGCTCTGGTGGACGGCGAGGTGAGCAATGTCGGCCGTGAAGCCCGCAAGCTGATGCTGAAACACGGCCACGACGAACACCTGGACATGCCACCGAGCCCCGGCTGCTTGATGGCCTGAAGGACGGTGACCACCATCGCGCCGGCGAAATGGCCATTTGCATCGATATCCGGAAGCGTGCTATAATCGAAGGCTCTAGCCGTGGAGTGGTAGTTCAGTTGGTTAGAATACCGGCCTGTCACGCCGGGGGTCGCGGGTTCGAGTCCCGTCCACTCCGCCAACAATTTTCTGGAAGTTGTTGATTTGAAAAGAGAAAGCCGCCGCAAGGCGGCTTTTTTCTTGGCCGATCCCCGTCCCGACCCCCGGTTGTGAGTTGGATTCTGTGAGGCTTCTTGAACCCGAATGGAACGGAGCCGATCGGCAACGTGCGGCTTGAGCCTGCTTTCTCCGGATACTCTCCGCCCTACAGGCCGACGAAAGTGGACGTGCCCAAGCCCATGTAAGCGGACCATTCGTGCATCAAGGTGCGGCGTTGAGTCGACATTGAAGGGCCATCTCGTATGCCCTGTCGAAGTGCGGTTTGAGCGGTCGTCCCATGGCCACGTGTTGGGCAATCACATCCGCTTTGTCCGAATCGCCTAGGTGCCCTTTGAAGATCAGCCAGGCGAAGAGATGGGCCGTGGTCTGTGTCAACCCATGTCCGGACGCCGTGGCCAGATCGCGGGCCTTCATGTCGTCGGTGATGACGGCCTGCCCGATCTTCATGGCGAACGCGATGGACGACAGTTCGCCCTTGCCCAGGCGCTTTCGGCTTTCAAGGATCTTGATGGCCTGCAGGTCGCCAATGTCGCAGGAATGAGCGGCGAAGCCACCGCGCCTTTGCTCTTGGGCGAGGCGCCTCATGAGCTCGGCTTCTGCCGGGCTCGGCGCCTTTCGCGGCTTGGTCAAGCACTCGTAGCGCACGAAGCTGGTGATGCAGAACTCGCAGCGCGCCTCTTTGGCGGCGGCATGCAGCCGGGCCGACGACAGCACGTTCCACACCGAGCAGGTGTCAGCGACGTTGACCAAATGGAACGTCGACGGGTCAATGGCCATGGAGCGTCCGGCCGTAGAGGCTCGCGAGTTCGGCGAGCTCGCCGTGGCTGCACAGCAGCGCCTCGGCCAGCCGACCGATGCTGATTGCGCCGGCGCTGAAGCCCTCAAAGCACAGGCCGACATAGAAGTCGGAAAGACCAAGCTCCAGCAGGTGGGCCTTGCGCTGTCGCTGCATGGTGTTGAGGCTCTCGGGCAACTCCGGATCGATCTTTGACTCGCGCGGCACGCGCAGGCGACTGATGCGGTCGTAGAAGGCGTTGTCGATGAGCTTGGCCTCTTTGAGCGCAATGGCGAGTGCAATGCAGCTCACCCGCAGTTCGTTGGCCCACAGCAGCGCGTCCGCATCCGTCCACCGGGAGGGAGCGGGAAGCTTGGCCAGAAATGCGGGGGGCATGAGGAAGCAGGAGGCGAAGCGGTTGGCGCGAAGTTCCAACCGGTCCGCTCCGCTAGGGCCTTCGAACGTGACGCTCGCGCCTTGCGCCGAGTCGAAGATCGCGTGGGCCATTTCGTGCGCCGCGCTGAATCGCTGGCGGTAGACGTCTTCGCTGTGGTTGACCAGGGCGCACTTGCCCGCAACCGGATGCTGGATGAAGAGGCCGGAGATGTTCGAGTTGCCCAGTTTGCGGCGGAACACGTGGACGCCCACACTGCGAAACTCCGCGTAGACATCGCGCGGTACGGCGCGGTCATCATGTCCAAGGGCGGCGCGGAGCCGCGCGGCGGCGGCCTCGCCGTGGCCCTTGAAATAGTCGCCCGTCGGGGCGAAGGCGAAGTCTTTGGGCGCGCGCCCGAGTTCGCGAAGGAGGAAGTCTTCGGTCTCGCAGAGGTACAGGAAATCTTGGACGGCCCGACGATCCTCCTTGGTGAAGTCTCCGCCGTGCGCGCGATAGAGCGTCTCGGTTTGCTCGAACGGGGCGACTTGCTCGTTGGATATGAAGAATTTGAAGTCGCAGCGGTAGTGATCCGCCAGGATCAGAACTTCATCGCCAGTGGGCTCTGTATGTCCAGCTTCGATGGAGGTCAGCCGAGCGGCATCGATGCCCGTCGATGACGCGACCTCGATGATGGACTCTTTGAGCTGTCCTCGATACTTGGAGAGTTTGGAGCCTAAGGTTTGCAGGTCGATGGCCATGGACGTCCATCATAGGCGTCGACCGCAAAAGGCAGGTTCACCTCGCACTCGACATCGTGCGCCGGCAAGCGAAGGGAGCTAGCGGGCGGCGAACAGGTCGGAGTGCTGGTTCTGACCGGGTCAGCTTATCCAGATCGGGATCGCTTCGTCCTAGCCGTTCCGAAACCACGTGGTGCGATACGAGCGCGGAACCGAAGGATCCCGGATGCCTTGTCCAGCGAGGCCGTGGCCTCGTTGGCAACGAACGTCAGGCCGTCGCCGACCATCCTCCCTTTGAACGGACATGACGCGCTGCATGAGGGTCGAGCCACATAATGTCCTCGGATACAGCATGCGGAAGGCGCGGGCAAGAGCAGTCGCTGCAGGCGCTGGACAACGACAACAAGTCAAGAGTAACTCATGTTCCTCAACGATCAAGAGACAGCGACCGATCTCCTGCACTACGAGGCCATTGCGCGAACAGTGGTTCGCTTCATCAATGAGACACCCCGTGCGCCCGTCACGATCGGAGTGCATGGTGACTGGGGAGCAGGCAAGTCCAGCGTGCTCAAGATGACGGAGGCCGCGTTCCAGGGCAAGGAACGTGTGCTATGCCTGTGGTTCAACGGCTGGACCTTCGAGGGCTTCGAGGATGCCAAGACGGTAGTCATCGAAACGATCATCGACGAACTCCGCCGCTCGCGCCCCATGTCGACGAAGGTCGCCGAAGCCGCGAAGAAGGTCCTGCGAAGAGTTGACTGGCTGAAGATGGCCCGAAAGGCCGGGGGCATGGTGTTCACCGCTGCCACCGGCATTCCCACCGTCGAGCAACTTCGCGACGTCGTCGAGACCGTCACGGCCTTTGTGAAGAAGCCCCAGGATCACGTGTCGGCGGACGACCTGAAGAAGGTGGCCGCAGGGGCGCAAGAGGTCCTGAAGGAGGCTCCGAAGGACGCCGAGCGCCTTCCCGAGCACATTCACGCGTTTCGGAAGGAGTTCAACGCACTGCTCGAAGCGGCCGAACTTGATCGCCTGGTCGTGATCATCGACGACCTGGACCGCTGCCTTCCGAACACGGCGATCGCGACGCTCGAGGCCATCCGCCTTTTTCTGATGGTCGAGCGCACTGCGTTCGTCATCGGTGCCGACGAAGTCATGATCGAGTACGCGGTCAAGGAGCATTTTCCGGATCTGCCGCCCAGCACCGGACCGCTGAGCTACGCAAGGAACTACCTTGAGAAACTCATCCAGGTGCCGTTCCGCGTACCCGCATTGGGGCTTGCGGAGACCCGGGCCTACATCACGCTGTTGTTGGCAGAACTGGGCCTTCCGGCCGGTGACGGACGCTTCGAGAAGCTCCTGACGGCCGCGCGTGACGACATGAAGCGCCCATGGGAGAGCCGTGGGCTGGACATGCGGCAGATTCAGGAGGCCGTTGGCACGCCCGTGCCGGAGGAGGTCCGGCAGGCGCATGCAATCAGCGCCGTCCTGACAAAGATCCTGACGGAGGGGACGCACGGCAACCCCCGCCAGATCAAGCGGTTCCTCAACACCATGATGCTGCGGCAGGCTATCGCACACGAGCGCGAGTTCGGCGCCGACATCAAACTCCCCGTTCTCGGCAAGATCATGCTCGCGGAACGCTTCTACCCCGACTTCTACAAGCAACTCGCTCAGCTGGCGACCTTAGAAGCCGGCAAACCGGCGGCCCTCGCGCAGTTCGAGCGAGCACTCAGGAAGGGTGTTGCGGTTCCGGGCGGCAGCGGTGGTCCAGACGCCAAAGTGGACGCCGTTGCCAAGAAGGCTGGGGCGAAGAGCGAAGACCTCGAGGTGCCGGCGCAGGAGGTGGTCGACTGGTCAAAGAACGAGTGGATTCGGGGCTGGGCATCGATGGATCCCGCGCTCACCGACGTCGACCTGCGACCCTACGTGTTCGTCACGCGCGACAAGCGAGGCGCCATCGGCGGGTTCGCTGGGTCGGCGCATCTCGAGAGCATCGTGGAACGGCTTGTGGGTGGAAAACTGGTCGCGAGAAGTGCCGTTGCCGAGGTGGCCAAGCTCTCCGCGCAGGAACTGGAGGAGGTCTTCGGCGCGGTCAGCGAACAGGTGCTGCAAGCGGATGATCTGAAGACTGAACCGAAGGGCGTCCAGGGGCTTATGGTCCTTGCGGAGCGCAGCCCCGAGATGGGGCGACGACTACTGGACTTCGCGAAAACACTGGACGTCGCCAAAGTGGGTGTCTGGCCTGTGGCCATGATCTCGACCCTGAAGGACGCTGCGCTCGTCGCGGAGGCCAAAGAGCTTCTCGTGGCCTGGGGTGAGCAGGATGGCAACGTGATGCTGAAGAGGGGCGTCAAGGCCATGGATGCGCTCTCAAAGAAAGCCTGAGGGGGCCGTGGGAACATCCAAAGGATACGGTGGTCCCCCGAATGGACTTGTCCCGACTTGGCTAGGGTCGAGCGGGGATGAAGAAGCTGACGGCGATGGGGACGGCGTAGACAATGGTGCTGCGCAGCCGCACCAGCCCGGCGGCGTGCCCGCAGCAACTGCCGGCGGTTTCACGGCCGCCCGCACAGCCTTCACCCGCTTCTCGAAGTCCGGCAGTTCAAGCGCTCTCGGCACGGCGCTGGCGGCCTATGTTGGCGGCGGTGGCGGGAGTGGCGGAGGAGCCCGTAGCGGAGGTGGCGGCGGCGCACGGCGCGCCGCGCAACGCATGGGTTCGTCGCGCACGTCGGGAGCGAAGCTGCTTGGGGTCGTCAGGGACTTTCAGGCAATCGGAGCGGTCGACGCACTGCGTCAACTCGACCTCGAGGGCATGGCCAATCAGCCGGCGTCAGAGGTGTTCCTCGCGATGCTGGATTTCCTCTGCCCGCCCGGCGGCGCCATCGACGAGGCAATCTCTCGGCAGGCGATGCTCGAGGCTATCGGCAATCTGGATCGGGACGCACCGACGGCCTTCGCGCAGCTCGCGCCCGAGCAACTGCGCGAGTTCTTCCTCGATTTTGTTGCCCTGTCGATCGAGGGCAGGGTGATCGCCGACATCGGAGCACGCGGAATCACGCTGTCTGCCGACATCCCAACTGTTGAGCGTGCCCACGAGCAACTTCACGACTTCATCGAAGGATGCTGCCGAGTGCACCTGTCCGGCCTTCTGACCGGCCTCGAAGCACTGAGCAATCGTGATGTCGAACAGAGATCGAACGAGATCTACGAGGCGGCCTTCTCACTGATTGCCGATGCCGGGGAGGATGCGCAATGAGTCCACACATCATGGTGGCCCGGCTCGGGGTGCAAGACATCGAAGTTGTCGTACCCGGTTGCGCCGGCGCGCACGTCACCGAGATCAATTTCATCGATGTCTATGACCGCCTCGACTTCGGACTCGGTCAAGCGCTCGATCAGTTCGACTTGCTCGGCCTCGTTCCGGGCGAACGTGCGATCGACTTTGCCCTGGTTGCCGCAACCGTGGTGGCCGCGGACACGCGGGTCTCCCGCGATACTGCCGCCCAGGACGGGTGGACGCGCGAGATCGAGATCTGTGTGCCGGTCGCCGAGCCGGCGGTATGGGCGCAGGTCGCCGCTCTCCTTCGGACGACGCTGGACTTTCTCACCGGCGACAAGTGGACCCTGCAGTTCCGCGCGCGCCCGGCCTCCCGAGATCGCTTGGCGCCGGTGACCGAGAACTTGCGAACCGCCCATCCCGACTGTGTGTGCCTGTTCTCGGGTGGCCTTGACAGTTTCATCGGAGCCATCGACCTGTTTGCCGCTGGCGCCACGCCGCTGCTGATCAGCCACTACTGGGACGGCATCACGAGCCAGCACCAGAGAATGTGCGCCGAGAGACTGAAGGCGAGGTTTGCCACGTCCGAGTTCAATCACGTCAGGGCGCGCGTCGGCTTCCCCAAGGACACCGTCGATGATTCTCCGGTGGAGGACACGCTACGTGGCCGCTCCTTCATGTTCTTCGCACTCGCCACGTTAGCAGCCGATGCAATGGGCGGTGAAGTCACGATCCATGTGCCCGAGAACGGATGGATCTCGCTGAACGTACCGCTGGATCCGCTTCGCCTCGGGTCGCTGAGCACCCGGACGACACACCCGTTCTACATGGCACGCATGAACGAACTGCTCGGGGCGCTCGGGATTCGCGCGCGTCTGCTGAATCGATATGCGTTCCAGACCAAAGGCCAGATGGCGCGCGGGTGCGCCGATTACGACTTCCTCGCAGCCTATGCCAAGGAGACGATGTCCTGCTCCTCACCCGGCAAGACGCGATTTGCAAAGGACGAGTCACAGCGCCAGCCGAAGCACTGTGGCTACTGCGTCCCATGTCTCATTCGTCGAGCGTCGCTGCTCGCAGGTGGCGTCGACGATGTGACGCCCTACCAACTGCCGGACCTGCTCGCCCATGTGATTGACACCGAGAAGGCCGAGGGAAGTCACATCCGCTCGTTCCAGTTCGCGATCTCCCGGCTGCAGCACAAGCCGGAGCGCGCGCGCTTCGACATTCACCGCCCCGGCCCACTGAGCGATCACCCGAGCGAACTTCAGGCTTACACAGACGTGTACGTGGCTGGCCTCGAAGAGGTGGCCCGCCTGCTCGACGGAGTCCGGGCAGAACCTCTATGAGTGAACCGTCTCCAAAGAGGGCAAGATGGGTTGACTTCCACTGCCACCTCGACCTGTACCCGGACCATGCGCAACTGATCGCCGAGTGTGATCGCGAGCGCGTCGCGACCTTGGCTGTGACCACGACGCCGAAGGCCTGGACGCGCAACAGGGAGATGGCCAGCGGCGCGGACCACGTGCGGGTCGCGCTGGGGCTTCACCCGCAACTTGTTGCCGAGCGCGAGGCGGAGATTGGCCTCTTCGAGAGCCTGTTGCCCGACGCCCGCTACGTGGGCGAGGTTGGACTCGACGCGAGCCCGCGGTTCTACAGGAACTTCGATGCGCAGGAGCGCGTGTTCGAGCGGATTCTCAGAATGTGCGCTGAGCAGGGCAACAAGATCCTGACCGTGCACAGCGTCCGGGCGGTATCCAGAGTTCTTCAGCACCTAGAGAGGGGCCTGCCGGCAGATAGCGGCCATGTCGTGCTGCACTGGTTCACAGGGTCTGCCGCCGAGGCTCGACGCGCCGTTGATCAAGGATGCTACTTCTCGGTCAACTCGGAGATGCTCAGGTCCTCAAAGCATCGCACCCTGGTCGAGCGCTTGCCGGTGAACCGGCTGCTCACCGAGACGGACGGTCCCTTCGTCTTGGTGGAGGGTGTCCCGGTTCGACCGTTAGCCGTTGCGGACACAGTCGTTCAACTGGCGAAGGTGAGGGGTGTAAGTCCGAGCGACATGGAAGCCCAGATCCTGACTAACCTGTCGCTCCTGGTGAGCCAGTGATCCGGTCGCCGCGACCGCGCTCGGGTGGCATTGTGCCTGTCGCCGGATTTTTGCCCGCGTGCTTGTCCGCCAGCGACCTGAGGCTGGAGTTTGCAGCCAACCCCACCCGAAGCCGCTGAAAGCGAGGGACGGGACATCCGCAGACTGCGGTCGAAGGCCAACGAGCAACTTCCCGACGAGCGCCCGAGCGTCGTCCACAACGGCCTCGAGCCGTCGAGGGCGATCGCATGGAGCGCAAGCGCTAAACCAAGATCCTTGCAACGCGCGATCCCGCGATCCCTCAAAGCCCGCCTACCAAACGCGCCGGGCCAAAAGTGGCGATTGATGCGGGACGACGCGGGTGGCGGGCCGATCGGTCGATCGGCAGCGACTCCGTTCATCGTGAAATCCGCAGGCACAGCGCACGCCAATGTCGCCGCAAACACAGCGCAGCCAAAACACACTTGGACCTTCGGCGTCAGTAGTCCCTGGCTGCGTGTGGCCTCGGGCAACTTCCGTCCAACGCCTTCACTACGAGAAACTCCCTAGATGAAGATCAGATCGACTAGGCAGTGACAGCCGTAAAGCGATGTACTATACAGGTCGAGGTAGCCGTCTGGAGGATCAGGAATGGAGTGCAAGCGCATACCGGTCAGCTTTCGGGTGACGCCACAGTTCAAGCGTGCGCTTGAACTCGCGGCGGAGCGCGAACAGCGTTCCCAGACCAACTTGGTTGAAAAACTCCTGTTCGACTTCTGCAAGAAGTCGGGCATTGAGGTGGAGGTAGCACTCGCGAACTCGTCAGCTAGGAAGCGGATCAGAGCCTAGCCTTGCCGGAGTGTTGGCGCCTCGGCTATCCGATTGCGGAAGTACTTCACGTGCGCGTTCGCCTATCGGATGGTGCGAGCAGTTCGCGGAGCGCACAAGCCTCCATCAATCGCATTCAGTCGACAGATTGATTCAAAGAAGAAGAATCTTGGAATTCAGCGTCACTTCGCCCGGACAGATAGAAGTCGTCGAGAAGCCACAAGCGACTCTCACGGGTGAGGACTGGCGGCTGTTCAATCCAAGCATAGAAGACGACGGGTCGACTTACGCCATGCTGCGCGGCATGGTCAAGTTGCCTCGCAACGAAGCCATTGCCAGGCTGTCGGCGTCTTCACAGGAGAACCGAGGGCAGACTGTCCATGCCCTGAAGGCGCGCGTTGCCTCGACACTGCTCCGTGATCTGCTCAACATGGCATGGGATGTCCACGCCACCGCGCATCACGTGTATGTCCGCCCTCCGCGACCGGTTGATCCGATTGAACGCAAAGCGCTTACTCGACAGCAACTGCTTTTTGGTCGAAATGACCAACTGTGTGAGGACTCGAACCGACGCTTCCTCTTTGGGGTAGAGCGACCATCGAAGTACTCGTCCTGCAAGCCGATGACCGACCTGATCGCAGACGGCCGGCGCTTGTCGGAGCAACTGCAGTCGATCGCCGCCGCGCCGAAGGCTCTGCGTGCGGAGATGCTCGAGCGTATCTGCCAACCCTATCTTCAACTGGTCAGCGAAGAGCGCGACGAGTTCACGAACCAGCGCTTGATCGACATCTGGCGCTACTTTCGGCACAGTTGGAGCACGCGCTACCGATCGACGCCGGGGCGCAATCTGTTCTATCTCGTTCGCGACGCTGCGCAGCCAAATCACCCTGTAATTGGCATCACTGCGCTGGGCAATACGGTCATGCAACTGACCCCCCGCGATGCGCAACTTGGTTGGACATTGAGCGGTCTGCTGGACGTTTGCGCACGCGGCGAAGTTTCCGAAGCCGAGGTACTGCGCGCCTTCAGGACTCGCCTCGAAGACGACTTCGAGCAGATCTACAAGGACGATCTGCCAGTCGATCGGCGCATTGACCATTGCGTCGATGACGAGACGCTAAGCCGCTTGGCCGTAATTGAGCAGGACGCCAGCAAGGATCGAGAAGAAGCGCTCAAAGGGGACGACGACACGGTCGCGAAGAAGTACGAAGACTTCACGCCGCAGCGTTTGCTGCAACTCACCAAGAGCCCGCTGTACCGGGCGAAGCGAGCGCGCGCCGCGCGCGAGATCCTGCGTGCCTATCGGACCATCGCCACGTGGCACTTTGCCCTGTCCGATCTTGCCGCGACGGATCATGGTGCGTGGGCGCTGAACACGGTTCTGAAGCAACTGAAGAAGCGCTTCTCGGCGACAAGCATGATGGAGTTGACCGTATGCGGCGCAGTTGCACCGTACAACCATCTGCTCGGCGGCAAACTTGTCTGCCTAATGATGGCAAGCCCGCGCGTGGTCAACGACTACACCGAGCGTTATAGCGGTATGGTCAGCGTGATCGCCAGTCAGATGGCGGGACGCCCGATCAGCAAAGAGCCGCACTTGGCTTTCCTCGGCACGACGAGCCTCTACACGGATCACTCATCGCAATACAACCGCGTGCGACTGCCCGCTGGAACTATCGCCGGGCAGCGCGCGATGATCGAGTATCAGAAGATTGGCCGCACAGAGGGCTTCGGTTCGCCCAATCTGTCGGTCGAGACCGAGCAGGGCTTGGCCGAGATCGCAGAGGCCACAAGCGGATTTCGCAACGTCAACTTCGTTTTCGGCGAAGGGCAAAGCCCCAAACTGCGTCTCCTGCGGGAGGGCTTCGCCGGGCTCGGTCTCAACCAGACGAATCTGCTGCAGCATGGTTCGCCACGGATTATTTATGGCGTGCAGTTGGTCAGCAATCTCTCAAGAATGTTGCTCGGTGTCGACGATCAACCGGACTACGCGATCGACCCTGAGACAGCGGATGCAGAGCGCGACATCGGGCGTCACTGGATCTCGCGCTGGCTCGCATCACGCTTGGATCACGCGCCTGCGCTTCAGGCCGTCGCGTCCTCCACGCCGCTCACCGAACGTGTTTCCCGCTTGATACCCGACCGGCCGACCGAGGCCGGACCGCAACGCGCGTTGCCGCTTAGAAGGACCGGAGAGAGGAAAGACATGCAAACCGATACTCAGGAAGACGAGCGGCTTCAGTTCATCCGACTTCTCTACCGCAACGAAAGTGGCATCAGCGATCACGTGAGTCCGTCTCGGCTCAAAGAACTGAATGTCAAGACAAACCTTGACAACGTGGTGCGCAAAGCGGTGCGCAACGGTGGTTTCGTAGTCGTTACCGGCAATGCCGGCGACGGCAAGACACACGCGATTTCGCTCATGCGAAAGGAGTTGAAAGATGCCGACGTGATCACCGATGCCAGTGAGATGACCTCGCTCGACATCGTCACTCAGTGGCAACTTGCGCGTGATGCCGGCAAGCCGTTCTGCATCGCGATCAACGAGGGGCCACTTGTCGATCTGGTCCGTGCGCATCGAAAGACGCATCCATGGCTCGGGGAGATCCAGTCGCAGTTGCTGCGGCTTGTGCGCTACCGCCCACTCGAGGCCGATCAGGTCGAAGACGCCGAGAACTGGAAGCCGCAGGCCGGCGAGACGGTGATTCTCGATCTCAGCCACCGCCGGGTCCTGTCGACCGAACTTACCGCCGCGATCATCGACAAACTTACGGAGGACCAGTGGTACCAGGGCTGCATGAGTTGTCCCTCACGACCGAATTGCGCGGTGACTTACAACCGCACAATGCTCAGGGCGCCAGGCCCTCGAGAGCGAATGATCCATCTGCTCACCACGGTCGGCAAGACCGGGGCGAAAGTGACTTTTCGCGAGGCGCTCGCGTTCGTCTCCTACTGCTTGTTCGCAGGCAAAACGTGCGCCGAACTGAACGAGATCGGAACGAGCGAAGAGGCCCGGTACTACTGGAACGCCTTCGAAGGCGAGGGCACGATCTTCGACCTGCTGTCGCGCGGCATCGATCCCATGAAGCAGACGAACCCGCAGATCGACGAGCAACTGTGGCGCGGCATCTTCGACCCTGAGGCGTTCACAGGGAACAGTCTGATGCCTGCGTTGCAACGCAACCTCGACGAGGTCGGCGAGAAGGAGCAGCGCAACATGACCGACGCCTTCACCGCGTTGAAGCGGCGTTGGTACTTCGAGCACCGAGACGGTCGCCTTCTGGACTTCTCAGAGGCGAACTCGCTCTTCAAGGACTTACAGGACACGTCGAGTCCCATGGCAATCCGGCTGAGCAAACTCATCACGCTCATCAACCAGTGGTGGGACCGCGGCGGGGAGGCCAAGGGTGATGCGCTCCGGCTATGGACAAAGTTGTCCTATCACCCTCGCTCAAGGAGCCAAGCGATGGTGTCTGGCCTGATGGTGAATCGAAATCGCCTGCGGCTCTACAAGCCAGAACTGTCGACCGTCCTGCGAAACGCCTTCGGCGAGCAACCCGTGGGACATCTCTTGCTGGCATCCGTCGATGGTCCGAGGTTTGGACTGACTGTCGATCCCGAACTGCTCGCCGGGCTGCTGCACGGATCCATCGCGGACGGGCAGAGCGAGATGAGCCGACGCCTGGGGCAGTTCAACGACACGCTAAACAAGCACGGCGACAAGAGTTCCGACGTCCGGACCATCGACGTAGTCGACCCGCAGAGCGAACTGCGTACTACTGTGGTTGTGGACTTGGTCAACAAGCGCTACGACTCGGCGAACTGAGGCAGCCATGAGCAAACAACTTCGCAAGGCCCTCACCGAGGAACTGCATAAGCGCCACGGTTACAAGGTGATGGAGACCAAGATCAAACCGGTTCATATCGCCAACGCGTTGATGCGGAGTGAACACCGAGTCGTTGGTCGCATGTCAGTGCTTCAGCAACTCTTTGAGGGGACACTGCCTCGCAACAGTCTCGACAAACGTGTTGCGGCCGTGCGGTCGATGATCGATAGTCAACGTGATCGATGGGGTGCGCTGGGACAGGCGGCGGATCTGAAGGCGTCGCCATTGATGACGAAGGTCTTGCCCCTTATCCGAACACTGCTCGGCGCCGACGGCGCAGCATTCGGAACGTCGCCGGAGTTTTCGTCGTTCTCTTCGCCCACGGCGCTGACAGTGACAGGAGATCCGTCGGACGACGGCGGCGGTGCGTTCATTCACGCGCTGTGGGGCGGCCACATGGGGGCAGCAAGGCTACCGATTCTCGACCTGCTCTCAGACCTCAGTTCCCCGACCAAGGATGCCGCCCACATGGACGACTTGTCGGCATTGCTTGCGCCGCTCGTGGACAAGACGCGGCCGCGCACAACCGCTGTGGTGGACGGAGAGAACCTCGAATACTCGGAAGTCGAGAAGAAACTGCGGGCCGCGGCGAACTGCCTTTGCGCGTATGAGAAAGAACTGCAGCCCAACCCCATCTCCAGCCTCCAGCGCATCGTGCTATTGGCTGCTCTGTCGTTGTTTGCCCATGCAGCCACACGCGCATATGAGAGCGCCGGCGCAGCGGAACGGATCTTGTTGCTGGACGCGTCCAACGACCAGAACTCGGTGATCGCCCAGGCAAGCACCCGTTGCGTCGCGCACTTGCTAGGCGACGCCAGCGAATACATGGCATCTGTCCTTAACGATCTTCTCACTGCCCAGGTTCCGAACTGGCCTGAGATGCCGGTCGCAGCTGTAAACAGGCTACTTGAGAGCGCCGGTTTGACACCCATGGAGCCCAGCCATGCGCTTGCCCGGCGAATTGAAGAGATAGCAAGTGACGCCGACGATCCTGAAGAAGTGCGGCGGGAGGTCGCCGACGAACTGATTCGCCAGGCCGAGGGGTCGCAGCGACGTGGGCTCGATGGTTATCTCAAAATGCTTGGCATCCGGTCGGGATTCCTCTACCCCATTCAGAAGAATCCGTATAAGCGGCTTAACCCTGCCGACCGTACGTTGGAGGTGTTGGTGGCGTCGACCATCGACGTCACGGCGCCGCCAGTCGAATACCGCGACTTTCTCGATCAGTTGCGGCAGCGCTGGGGCATCGCGGTTGGCGGCCGCGTAGACGATGCCTCCGAACTGGCCCGCGTCGGCGTACAGGTGCCACCTCGCGCGCTGAGCGAAAACAGCGACCGCTTCCTGACTCGCCTCGAATCCCTGGGGCTTGCCCGGCGATTGGCGGACAGCGTTGCGGTCGTCGGCTTGTTGGAGGCACACCATGAATGAAGCTCTCGCGGCGGTTGGCCGACGCGTCGCGGAACTGCTTTTGAGTGAGTTCGAGTCGGCCTGTCAGAGCGGTGACTTCGGCCTGATTGCCCACGATGTAGCGGTCTTCGACAAGAAGCACTTCCTGGCCTCGCTACCCGACGTTCTGGAACGGGCGAAAGGACGACTGCGCATTTCGCTGGTCGGAGAACTCGATGATGTTGCGACGTTTCAGGCGATCTATCCACAGTTCGCAGAGTTCGTTTCTTCGGAAGAGGAAATGGCCGTCAAATGGCGCAACAAGAAACTCAAGACCATCGTCGTTGTTGCTAACGGACCGCTCAGCAAACAAGCCTCGCTGAAGGAGTTTCGGTCGCTGGGAGAGCACAGCCTCATCACGAGACTCTGCGAAGAACAGCGAGACAAGGCCGAGGTCGTGAAGCTGCGTTCGCTTTGGGATGCGCTCAAGTCTCCACGCGGCGCGGCGCTCTCGTTGCAAGCCCTCGTCAACTTCGCCATGACGTTGCAAGGCTTCAGCGCATTGGAGCGTTCAGTGCGAGCGCCCAAGGCGCTCCACGCTCTAGGTGTGTTTCCAGATTCGCTGCTGGCTGACGAACAGACCGAGAGTCGAGTCGTGAAACGGCTGCGACTGAACGCCGACACATTGAACATGGTCAGCAACGCCACGCCAGAGGACTGGGACCGGATGGCGACCTTCTGTCGCTATTTGCCAGGCAAGGAGAAGTCTCGATTCAACATCATCCGAAAGCGATTGAAGACCATCAATCAGAGCAGCACCGAGGAACTTGACCTCAAGGACATCGAACTGGCCGATGTCTTGATCCTCTGGAAAGGAAAAGTGCCGGCTTCGGCCCAACTAGGCGGGACGTCGAACGGCGGCACAGCGGACGGTGGAAGGGTGGCAGTAGAAGCGCGCGTTGCGGGTCTTCTTCTGGATGGCAATGGCGTCGAACAACTGGCCGACATTGCTGAACGGGTTTCCATTGTCGCTGGCCAAGCGGAGAGCAACCAAAGCGTCAGCGACGACGAGCCGCTCGCTGGCGGCGAGGGCAGCACGGATCAGACTCCCTCGATCAATGAGCCAGTTGTCAGCGTCAACGCGAACGTGATTGCGTTGGTGAGATCGCGCTCCACTCCCGACGAGTGGGGCGGCGTGATCGAGATCGAATCCGATCGCCTCGACGCTCTCACTGAAGTTGCTGCGTTTAAATCCTGGCGCCCGTTCCTGTTCGAGGACTTCAAGATGTTGCTCGCGCAGTTCGTAGAAGCAGACTTGGCTCCGCGCGTCTGTTTCGAGCACGCCGAGGCATTGGCGAACGCGCGTAGTCGCTTGCTCGACAGCATCGCCGACCTGACGGTGTCACCGGTTGCCGTTCTCGCGGGGCGTCCAACGGCGCTGCAGTCGGCGACTGAGTACCTCGACGCCTACGACCACCTGTTGCGTCAACTGCAACTCGCGTACCCGGAAATGTATGCCCAAGCCAACGACGAGGCGGAACGTCTCATCAGTTGGCTTCTGGCGATGGAACTGTACGTCTACCGCAGAGACGGGATTACTGAAGTCCTGCTTTCGCCACTACATCCGCTCAATCTTTGGCGCAGCGTTGCGATCGTTCGCGATCTGCAATCCCTTGGCGGCCGGCTCTCCGACGCGGAACGTCGAACATTGATCGCGGCCACCGCAGAGGAACTTCAACTGCTGCGCGTACTACTGTTGCCGCAAATCGAGTCGCTCGGCAATCAGACCGCGCTACTTGGGCATGCTGGCGCGATTGCACACCTGCCGCTCTTCAAGGAAGCGCCGCGCGGTGTCCTAGAACCTGACGGCTTGAAGACGATCAACACACTGGCCTCTTTACTTGCTCACCTTCGCCCGTTTGCGAGACCAGGCCTGCAGGTATTGCTGGTCAATGCGCCCCGCCCAGGACGATTCTTGGAGTCGGTGCTGGATGCACTCGATCTCGACAACCCCATCACTGAGGACACGTTCTGGGGAGTGCATTTCCGCTTTCGCTACACGTCGGATGACACCCGTGGTTGGACAACTGAGTTCGAGGACATCGACGATCAGTTGAAGGATCGCATACGGGCGGGTCAGGAACGCGGACTCATCAGCCTGTCCGTGGTCCCTGACATCAAGAAGTGGCCTGATGTCATCGAAGAAGCACGCCAACTCCCCGCGCACCTGACCGTGGTCTTCGATCCGTTCGAAGTCAAGACCACGCTCGTGGCGCGCGCCGGCATGCACGACCTGAGCCCTTGGATGCCATGCTGTGAGTATCGCTACAACAAGTTGAAGAAGCAGATCACGGTGGTCCCGATCGCGGAAGAAGAAGTGTTTGCAACCTATTTCGCCACCGCGACGCTGGTTCATCGCGAACTACGACAGAACACCGCTACGCATCAACCGCAGATTGCCTCGGTGAAGAACTGGCTGGATCAGTTAGCAGAGGCCAGCACATGGACCGTCATTGCTGACCCGCATCGTGTTCTGGTGCCTCGCCTGGCAGATGCCGACGTGATCGATCGGCGCTTCGAGAACGCACGCCAGATCACCACTTTCAGTCGGGATCTCAGTCCCTTCGTCAGGCGTCTGGACCAGCAACTGCGCAAGACTCACTTTGAAGCGGATCCTGCAACGCTTGAGGAACTCGTGCGCGATCTCGTGGCTATGGAGCCAAACGGCATTCTCGGTTTGGTTGGCGGCGACAAGACGAAGCATGTGAAGGGGGCGCTCGGCAAACTGATTGCAATGCGCTGGTACCGCCGACTTGACCCGAGTGGCCTTGCGGTCAGTTTAGATACCCAGAATGCGCGGCGCTGGCTCAGCGCGGGTGGTCATTCCAACGAGAAGGCGGACCTGTTGGGTCTTCGAGAGGAGGGCGGTGAACTCATCATCGACGTGATCGAAGTTAAGACACACGACGAGAACGTTCCCTATACGATCACCGGCAACGTGGTTACTGGCCACGCCGTCGATCAGGTGCTCGCGACTCTGCATGCCTTGGCAGAGGTTTTCGGAGGCGCCAATCTGTCGCCATTGGCCAAGCCGCGGCGCGAGGTCATCAAAGAGCACCTGTATACCGCGCTGCTTCGCGATCTCGATCCAAAGTACATTGAGCGCTGGCATGGGCTACTGCAGGATCTGTTCGAGGGCACGATCAAGGTCCGCTTGGCAGGCCGCATCGTTCACGTGCAACTCGCGAGTGTGGCAACGACCGACGCCGTAACGGTGCAAACCACCGGCGGCATTCCAATCGAGATCAACACGCTCGCGGCCACTGACGTTGGCCTCGTGCTTACCGCCACGCGGGTACTGAGGGAGGACTTCCAACTGTCCGGCGCTCGCAAGCCCGGTAGCGATGGCGGACCCTCGGCGATCGATCCGGCGGTGGCGTTTCAGTTGCTGTCTCACCCGTCGTCCGAGCGCGGCCCTGATCATTCCGAGGGTGGCGCAGACGATGGCGGCGAGGTGGTGACGGCGCCGACGCCAACGCCCCCAACCGATGGTGGTGGCGCCACGGGCAATTTCGTTGACAGAGTTGCCCTCGCAGAGCCCGCTGCTCCGGTCACACTCGAAATCCCGCTCGGCGAAGAGTTGAACGTCAAGGGTCCCGTGTCATGGGCCCCTGGACGTCAGACAAACGGGTTCTTCTTGGTATTGGGCTCCTCCGGTTCCGGCAAGACGGAAACCCTGAAAGTCTTGGGCAAGGGCATCGCGGACTATGGCGTGCCTGTCTTGGTCCTGGATTTCCATGGTGACGTCAAGTTCCCAGGACTTCGCTCTGTCTTGCTGTCCTCAGGCACAGCGAGCAGCATGGGTGTGAATCCGATGGAACTCGACTCGCAGAGCGCAGAGGAGACTGGACTCTACGATCAGCGCAAGGTGATCCGCGACATGATTCGCAACGCGGTGCCGGCACTTGGCCACCGGCAGAACGCGATCTTGCGTGACGCGATCGAGCAGGCTTACCAGGACAGAGGCTTCAACGACGCTGATCCTGCTACTTGGCGAAACCGGCCGCCGACGTTCGGCGATGTCGAGCACGTCCTCGCGGATTGGGCAGAAGACGACGCACGTAAGGGGCAGCGCTCGGCCATCGAGGGCTGTCTCGCAGCTATCCAGGAGATCTTCGAACACCCAATCTTCCAGCGTAGCGAACACATATCGATCGAGGAAATACTGTCTTCCAATGTGCGCTTGGACCTTAGCAAGCTAACCGACGAAGTGAGGTATATCGCGGCGGAGACAATGCTGAGAAAGGTATTCCGGGTTTTGAGGCTTAAGGGACCCATTCCCGTGCAGCCCGTTGACGATCAGCAGCGATTCCGGCTGTTTGTCATCATCGATGAGGCGAAAATCCTCAGTACCGGCGGCGGGGATCCAGATTCACCCGATCGAATCCTGAATCAGTTGTTCACTGAGGCACGCAAGTTTGGGCTCGGGATGATCCTCGCATCCCAGATGAGTGATCACTTTGGATCTGAGGTCAAGGCGAATGCGGCCACGTGGCTCGTGCTGAAGCCGATGGACGTCAAGGAGGCGAAGAAGAACGCCCCTAACGTCCACATGGAACCCGAGGCCCTGACCGCGCTGAAGGGCAAGGGCGATGGCTACCTGAGAGATCGATCGTCACCACGCGCACGTCGAATTCAGGTCGCACCTTTAAAGCCAGAAGCGTAGGCGCTTTGTGACGATGGCGACTGAAGAATCTCCACTCACGATCGTCGAGCGGCTTGGATCGCGCTTGTCGGATGACCTTCGTTGCCGACTCTTGAGTGAGCCCGATCCTGGGCAACGTCTTGGCATCATCGATGAGGCGCTGTGCCCGACAGAGCCGCAGCTGCTTGACACGTCCGTCCTGCAGAACTTGGACTGGGTGGATCGAAAGCTGGAGGATGCCGAGTCCGGCGTTAACTGGGATGAAGAGGAAGTTGCGGAACTGGAGGGTCGCTTCGGCAAGGATCTGGCCGCTGACTTGATTGACCTCGGAACGCTGTACAAGCAGTTCGAGCACTACGGCTCGTACCCGTGGCTCATCTGCAATGCCGCAGTTGACGAAGCGAGGGTTTTGCAGAACGAGAAAGGTGACCGGCTGCGCCAACTGCTCTCATTTCTGTCCGGGCACCAAGAGGATTGGCACGACGACGCGTTCCCCGGAATCGCCAAGGGCCTTCTCCTTTCGCGCCGCCGAACACGGGTCTCGCCGCTCATCCTCCGCGCCCTGGGCGTGACGAGTGTAAAAGAGCTTTGCGACGAGGGCGGTCCGCTTTCGTTCTTACGGGATGGAGGCGACCGTGCCATCGTCAGCCAGGCGCTGCTGGCAAACATTCCGGCAATCTTGACGACTGACCGTCGCACGTTCTGGATGCATCGAGACAAGATCCGTGACTTGGGCGCGGAGGTCCTGCGTCCTTCGGAACTATTGGACCGCTACCTGCCCTACTGGCATGCCATGGAATATGAGTTTGCTCGGAGGCGCGCCGAGGTGCGACGGTGACTTGAACCGGCGCGCAAGAGGGGGTTGATGATCGGTAATGTGCATCGAGACTGTTCTCAACAGGAGAGCACTCGATGTCCTACACAACCGGGAAATTCTCAGTCGACGAACTGCAGTTCATCCAAGTTGCGTCCGTTCGTGTGCTCGTAGCTGTCGCTCGAGAGGAACTGGACCTCAACCGCCTCGCGCGTGAGGAGATGGCCCAACGAGGCTACGATCAGCAAGGTGTGTGGGTCGGCTTCAAACGGGCGCGTGAGGACCTGCTGACTTGGAGGGCAATAGGCCGCTGACGGGTGGACGTCATGGACGCACTTTTTGCATCTGGCGCCATTGGTAGTACTGTTGGGATTCTGAGAGCGAGGTGCCATGCGAAAGGCCGTCTTCATCTTTTTTCTCTCACTGGGTATCGTGGTAGGGGCGATAGCCACGAAAGGCGACGACTGGGGCCTGAGCGCCGTCATGATGGGCGTGGGTGCATTGTTTGGCGCTGCAGTTGGAGGTGGCTTGGCAAGCATCGGGAAGCGGCAGCGACGGCTTCCGCTCCGCACGGAAGAGGAGATCGATCCTGTCCCTGGCATGGGAACATCGAGCCGCGATCTTGCTGCGAACTATTGGCGCGACAAAGGCTCGCCACCCTTCACCAGGTTGCCCGACGCTGAGCCGGATCGACACATGTTCGACCCCGACAAAGTTGGCTGACTGGTCTACTGTTTCCGGAACGCGTCTTTGACGGCTTGGCGGGCGTCATCGATCATACCGGCGGCGTCTTTCTTGACCTGCTTCCCGGTCTGCTTCATCAGTGATCGCTTGGAGGAGAGCGTGCCATCCGGCGCGCGTGTGACTTGCGCGTCCCGATCGAATGCCTCCCCCTCCTCTGCAGCCCCTGATCGAATACGTGCACCCCGATCTTGGACCGCGCTGCGTACTTCGGAAACTGGCGGCTGCGCCTCCTGTAGGCCCTGGGCGACGCCCCCGAACCGGACGACTTTGCCCCTGTTTTGGCCATGCTGCGCGGATACGTCCGGCGCCAGGGCAGGATCGGCGGCAGTTTGGCTGTGATGGGCTCGCAACTCACCGAACGAATTCGGGATACCGGTTGCATCGGAAAACACCCGGTTCGGCTTTGGTGATTGGCGCGCCAGTTCCGCCTCCATCATGGCGTGGGCTGCAGCGCTGGTGCCACCGTACTGCTCGGCGTATTGCGTGAACATCTTCAAGTTGTAGGGGTCCTGCGCGATGTCGATCGAAAGGACCTCACCGCGTTCGTAGGCCGTCGCGACGCGTTCCGCGAACGCCGTCCGCTCAGCCAGGCTGGCATCGGCGCGCTCCGAACGAGATGTGGTCGCGGCAAGTCGCGTGGCCATCTCTCGACCGTCCCGGGCGTCGCTGGCGATCAAGGTTGCGAAGCTCTTATCCCGAGAGACACGATCACCGAACTGCTTGAACTCCGCGATCTGCTCGTTGGTCATGCTACCGATGACCTTCCGTTCTTCGGCCGAAAGGTTGGATGAATAGCTCTTGTCGGCAGAGACGCTGCCTTGAACGCCCGCAACCGAGGTGCTTAGGCCAAGGTGAGCGGAGGCACCAAGCGCAATACGCGCGACCTGCGCTTGGGAGAGCCCTGTGGTGTTGGCAACGCTCTTCGTGATTTGATCAAGTCTATTGAGCGTCTCGCCCCACTGTTCGAAGCTGCTGGAGGTCGATCCTGTTGAATCTCGTGAAGAACGCAGTTTCGTCAATCCACGTGTGAACGCCTCCGTGAGAGCAGTGGAACGCTCGTTGGTGGCCGTCACGGCGTCGCTGCGCGCCGCGACTACCTGCCGACTGGCATCGCTGACATCCTGCTCGGACACTCGCATCGAAACGACCCGGGACGCGTACCCTTGGTTTCGCAACAGGCTGACAGCTGTGCGGCCCGTGAGTGCGTTTGAGGAGAACGTGTTGCCGCTGAGGTCATTCTGAAAACTGCCCATGAATGCCGACGTGCGGTTCGGTGCCAGTTGAAACTGATCCATCGCCACGTTGCCCATGCTCACGTTGCCAACAGCGGAGGAGCCTGTGCTGCCCGCCAGCATGCTCTGCAAACCAGACAGCCCGCCGACCAGGGCCGTGCCGAAGTTCTCCATGCGCTTGAGCGCCGCCCACGCGATGAACGGTATGCTAATGGCCAGGTAGCCCACCACGGCCTCGCCAGAGATCGCTCGTGAGTAGATCGTCGATGCGGTCTGCAGTGACAGGGCCTTGGCGCCGCTGCCGAGGTCCGCTGCCGCAGCCAGGTCGTAGGCGGCATAGATCGACGCCATGTAGTTGAGTACCGCGTACAGCGGTGGCCACAGCTGAATCCAGATCAGGATCGCGGCGTAGCCCTTGAACGCGACCATCGTCTCTCGACCGCTGGTCAGCAGGAGCAGCAGGACGAACAGCGGGAAGAGTGCGTAGGTGATCGCCTCGATGACGTTGCGGAACACGGGCAGCGACTGTTCAGCCACCTTCCCATAGTTCAGCCACGTTGCGTTCTGCTGTGCGACGGCCTGGGCCCGGCCGACTGCCAGAACCATCGATGCCGGGTCGTTGACCTTCTGCCCGATGATGCTGCTGGTGTCGTTGATGGCATTGAGCACCGCGTTCTGGCGGATCAGATCGGCAGCGCTCGCGGCGGCGGTGGCGATGCTGTTCTTCACATACGCTTGCTGGATCTGGCCAGCGATGGCCGCTGCGGCGGTGGCACTCGGCAAGGTCGGGTTGAGCTGGAAGGCCAGCTTGCCCTGGATGCGGGTGATCTGCGCCGGCAGGCGACCGTTCAGGTTCGTGTAGACGTTCGGGCAGGTGTCCACGGTGGTGGCACCACCGCCGGCAGACACGGTGGTGAAGCGCGCCGGGTTGGGCGTGCCCATCAGGGCCCACACGTCATCCGAGCTGGAGAAGGTTCCTGGATCGACCGTCCCGTCGATCAGGTCGTACATCGTGCAGTTGTGGATGTAGTTGATCAGGTCGGTGCGGAAGTTCGGATCCTGGAACACGACGTTGCCGGTGTCGCGGATCAGCCGGTTGCCGAACATCAGGCCGTTCTTCTCGTAGGTCAGTTCGCTCGGCAGCCCGCCGACGCCGGGGATGACCTGGAACGCGGTCTCGAACAGGCCCGTCAGCGTGTGGCCGATGGTGCTGGTCACGCTGCCCAGCATCGCGACGCCGAAGGGCACGTTGGCCACCACCTTGACCGCCGAGCCGCCGGTCTTGTCCACGATGCCCACGGTGACGCGCGGAACGATCAGGATTGAGAACACCAGCAACACCGTGGCCAGCCACTTCCAACCCTGCAACTTGTCGGGCGCGAACGCGTAGGCGATCAGTGCAGCGACGAAGCCGCAGAAGGCGACGGCCGCGACGGCGGCCGCATAGTCGCTGGAGGCGTGTATGGCCGCGGCCGCGTTGAAGATGCCGAACAGGCTGTCGGAGTTCTGATAGGCGTAGATCTCCCACATGGCTTGCTCGCACCAGGGTCTTTACCGCGACAGGTAGGCTGCTTGCTGGCCCAGCATGTCCATCACATGCTGCGGCATGCTGGAACGAAGCTGCCGCTCGAGCTGTTCCAGATGGCTGGAGACGGCCCGGAACGATCCGACCTTCTGGTACAGCAGGTTCTTCTCTTGGGCCAGTTGCAGCAGCATCGCCTGGGCCCGTTGCCGGACCTGGTTGGCCAGTTCGCGCTGGCTCTGCTGTAGGGTGTAGTCCTTGTCCAGCGCCGCCATGCCGACGCGCAGGTTGCGCTCAAGGAAGACGTAGGCGTAGTCGGCGGCAATGACGTCGCGGTACTGACCGATCAGGCTGTCCGACAGCCCCGAGCCCGGAATGGTGGCGCCAATCGACAGCATCTTGTAGACCGGCTCGGTGGTCTGGTTGACGAAGCCGACTTCGGCCGAGTTGTTTGGGATCGCCGCGCGTGTGGCGATCTTGTCGGCGATCGACCGCATCATTGTTTCGACCCGGGCCGTGAAGGGCGTGTGCGTGTAGGCGGTGTTCAGCGTCACCACATCGCAGTTGGTGTAGTCGTTGCAGCGCAGCAGGTGCTGCGTCACGTTGGTGCCCGCACCGGCGGCCTGGCCGTAGAGAAGATGGCTGATCGACGTGATGGTCGGCGCAACGGGCTCTGGGTCGCGGGCGGCGTCTTCGGGATAGAAGATCACAGTGCCGACGATGCTCATGATCAGTTCGCGCTCCTGATCATCGAGGTAGGTGCCTGTGCGCTGCAGCGCCTTCCAGGTCAGATTCCCGACGAACGGCGCCTTGTTGCGCACGTTGGCGTCGCCTGACGTGCGGGCCGAAGCCAGGATGCTGGTGCGGTCCGTCGCACAGCGACGGCGCGCTGCGTCGCGGTCGCTTTCCAGGCCCATCTCGATGGCCAGGTCGGAGCATGCTTCCTGCGAGCTGTAGCCGGCCGCTTCGGCTGCGGTGCTGACGATGGCCTTGGCCGTCTCGCAGGAGTTGATGCGCGCGTTGTTGATCCAGGTTTCGAGACCCTTGGCCCACTTGGTCAGCCCGCCTAGCAAGGGCGACACCGATTCGAGCGCGAGCTGGAATGCGATGCCCGGCAACGCTGCGGTGATGTTGCGCAGCATGTTCTTGAACTCGGCCGCCGAGATGTGCGAGAACGAACCGCCGAACACGTCGATGCCGCCGCAGCCTGCCTTGGCGCTGGGGAACTGGATGGCTGCGAGCTGATACACCTTGTTCGGCGCGCGCATGAACAGGCTGCCACCGGTGTAAGTGTTGAAGGTCTGCCCGCGGAAGGCACCGGGTGCGGTGTAGTTACCGATGGATCCGAGGCTGTTGAACATGTTGTTCACCTCGGTGTTGAGGTCGCCGGCGCGCAGGGTGATTGGCGAGACAACGAGCACTGCGACCAGTGCCGCGGCAAGTGTGCGCTGGGCTGCGCGTGGTTGGTTCGACGAGTTCATGGGACGCTCCTGCACGGGCTACCGAAGGACAGCCTGCGATGTGGGAACCGACGGCGCCGCCTCGGCGACTTGCGACGAGACGATGGTGATCCGCTCCAGCAACTGCGCTTCCGACAGCACGCCGAAGCCGATGGGCGTGATCTTTCCGGTGAAGGGTTGGGCGAGGTAGACGGCCGGTACCTGACTCACCTTCAAGGTGGTGGCGATGCCGTTGTCGCGGCGGGCGTCCGGGAAACCGGGCATCGGCCCGCCGTCCATGCTGATGGCCAC
This sequence comes from Rubrivivax sp., assembly GCA_049274755.1. GTDB lineage: Bacteria > Pseudomonadota > Gammaproteobacteria > Burkholderiales > Burkholderiaceae_C > Rubrivivax. The sequence goes on from JBASTF010000722.1 coordinate 25,978, forward strand.
CACCTTGATGCCATGCCGGGCCTGGAAGGCCTCCAGCGTCGGCGCGAAGGCATGGCAGTACGGGCAGTCACCACGAAAGAAGAAGAACAGCACATGGTCGCGGCCGAGCGCACCGATGGACTCCGAACGCTGCGCCATCTGCTGTTGCTCGAACACCTCCAGCGCCTTGGTGTTGACGGGCCGGCCTTGCAGCGTCGGGTCGAGCTCGGGCGTGGCCCAGGCAACCCGCTGTGCCATGTCGGCAAAGGTGGAGGCCCGTGCGACCACTTTCGCTTCCAACTCCATGTAGCGCCGGACGTTGGCTTCGGTTGGCCGCATGATGGCGATGGTGCGGGTTTGCTCGACCGCTTTCTGCAGGCGCTCGAACTCGACGATCTCGGGCAGTTTGGCTGGCTGTGGCTGTGGCTGTGGCTGTGACTTGGGGGTCGACGGGCTGATTCTTGACGGCACCTCGCGTTGAGCCGTGGCCTCGGGCTCCGGGTCTTCGTAGAAGTGCCACCCACGCCATGTGTCAGACCAGTAGCGCGGGTTGGTGTCCTGCGCGTGGGCCGCAGGTGCGGCGAGGGCGGCGAGCGCCCACAACAACGGGAGGAGTGCGCGGTTCATGCGGGCGACCTCATGACAGCGACTTCGGCGGCAGGCCGTCGAGGCAGTAGTTGATGCCGAAGTCGATGGTCTGCCGGCGCGGTGAGGCAACTCCGGGCAAATGCACACCCTCTTGCCAGAATCGGACCTTCAGGCGGCTGCAGCCGGCCTGAGCATAGCGGCGCTCCGTCGCCACGTCGATGTAGATCGGTGACGTGCCCTTGAACTTCTGCGTGATCGCGTCGGCGATCTCGCCCACCAGCACGCCGCGCGATTGGCCATCGGGCGCCTCAATGGCTGCGATCAGCAGGGGTCTTGCGTCCTGCACCGGTGTGCGTTCCTGTGCCGCCGCGTTGGACATCACGGCGGTTGCGGCGACCAGGCACCCAAGCAAGGTCGGCTTCATTGGCATCTCCCTTGGCCGTAGTAGCAGGTCGGGATGCGGCTGGCGCTGTTGCCCTGCAGCGTCGCCAGATTCGGAAGCGTCGGAACCAGCGACGCATAGAACTCCGACAGATCCATCGCCGCGAAGTTGAGGGTCTGCAACTGCGCGACCGTGAAGCCCGAGCAGTCGGCGCTCTGCGCGCCACCCCAGCCCTTGCCGATCTGGGCCCGGCCCTGTTCGTTGACGATGCGCGCGAGCATCGAGTTGAAGCAGCACTTGGAGGTGGTGCGCTCAACGCAGGAGACGCAGACACCCAGAACCCGGAAGCACGAAGAACACCAGGTGCCTATCGTGTGGCACAGCTTCGCGCCTTCCTTCATCGCGAGCTTTCCTTCGTTCTCGTTGCACGACATCATCGAGAGGACGATGTAAATGATCACGGCGATGACCAGCGACCACGGGTCGAAGGCGACGACGAGGTTGGTGCCCGAATACACCACCGTGGAACCGGCGGGAATCGCGGCGCCGTTGACGGCCACCGTGACGCCGTAGGTGGTGAAAGTGCCGCTGAAACCCGCGCCTGTGAGCAGTGCCGACATGCCCTGGTACAGGAACTGCCGGTTCTCGCTGTTCATCAGCACGTCGTACACCAGGCGCGAGCCGGAGCCGAACATGCTTTGGTTCGTCATGCCAGCACCTGCGCCATCGGCGTAGCAGCAGTTCTTCAGCAGGCGGTCGCGGCAGCGGTTCTCCTCACCATCGAACACCTGCATGCGGTCGCTGTTGATGTAGACGCCGGCCTCGCGGCCCGCCTCCAGCATCGACATGCTGCGCGCGAAGTCGGGGTCGTTCGGGGCGGCGATGTTGTAGCAGTTGCCGTCCAGGCAGAACACGTTGGTCGGGCAGTTGCTGGCACTGGTGACGGTCCGAGCCGGCACTGGGCAGGTGTAGCTGTCTTCATAGACCTCGCACAGGCCAGTGACGGTGCTTGTTTGTTTGCAGACGGATGCCGCTGGGGTGCAGCCTGCAGCCGCCAGCGGCGCGCATTGATCCAGTGGCGCAGCGCTGCTGCAACTTATCGTGCTGGTGTATTCCCAGCAGTCTCGCGTGATGGATACACCGTCGATCACCTTGGTCGCTGGGCCTTCCGTGCACACGGGCGCGGTGCTGACGGTGCACCGGCCACCAGCGGCCAGCGCCGGGCATTGGTCATCCCAGCGGTCCGTTGCGGTTACCGCAGTGGCAGGCCGGGTGTAGCTGAGCGCCATGGTCGGGATGGGGCCGTAGGCGGGGTTCACGGTCCACCCGACCACCGCGCGGTCGGTGTCGATGTTCCAGAAGGAACCCGGCACGGTGCCCGTGACGTCGATGCCGGCATAGGGCGTCCAGCCGCCAGCAGGCGCGTAGCACTTGGCGCCATCCAGCGCCGTGGTGGTGCAGCCGCTGTCGCCCGAGCACACGGTGTCCTGGATGTTGTCGCCGCTCTGCGTGCCCGCGCGGCACGCCGCGTACACCTTCAGGAATGGCTCGACGCTGGTGCAGGTGGTGCCCGAATCGCCGCCGCCGGTGCAGGTCTCCAGCGACTCCGCGGCAATCATCGCGGTGAGGCTGCAGGCGCTTCCAGCGCAAGTCTTGTTGGCTACCCACACGCCCGTGCGAATCGGCTGACCGGTTATGCCCGAGTAGGTGGTGTCCAACACCGCGACCATCTGCGGGAAGACCACCGGCGTGGTCATGTCCACGTCGAAGAAGCTCAGCGGATTGCCGTCCTGCGTGACGCGGAAGTGGTGAGCGGTGTCGGGTCGGTCCGGCAGGCATTGAACACCCAGCCCCGCGCGGCCCGATGCGGCGTTGGCGAACCAGTCGCCAGGGTTGCAACTGGTGGTTCGCTCGGTGGCAACGGTCAGCGAGCGGGTGCACTGGTAATTGCCCACGCCCTGGTAGCGCAGGCAGGTGCGGGCTTGCATGGTGGGCGGCAAGCTGGTCACCGTGGTGGTGCAGCCGCTGTAGTAAGCGGCCAGGCTGCCCAGCACACTGGATGGGCTGCGGCCGATGTCGCGGGCGGCTGCCACCGCCGGGTCAGTGGTGCTCACGGCGGGCCTCGGCGTGTTGGCCGACGTGACCGCGCCGCGCTGGGCCTGGCAGACGGGGTCATTCGGCAGCGTGGCGCACAGCGACAGACGCGCGCTGCCTTGCGTGGCAAGGTTGGGCTGCCGGTAGTAGGCCGACTCGGGTGGCGCGGTCGTATAGGCGGGCACCACGGCGGTGGCGTTCGGTGTGGTCACGCTGGCACGGGCGACGGGGTTCGCCGCCTGGCCGGCAGCGACACCTTCCTCGTGTGGGCCTGCCACCGCAGCGGTCTGCGTCGTGACGAAGCAGAATGCGGTGAACCAGATGATCAGCTTGCGCACGATCAACCCCTCGTTCCTTTGAGCCGCTGCAGAAAACTGCCAGCATCGCGGGCCAGGCGTGGCGTGGAGCGCTGGATGAATTCGAGGGCGTAGTCGAGCGAAACGTCGCCGGCCGCCAGGGCGAACTGATCCGATGCGAAGCAGGCGGCAGCACCACAAGGCTGGGGCTGAGCGCCGTCGCGCAACAGCACGAATGAAGGTGTCCGCGTCACCGCAAAGCGGTCGAAGGCCTGCGGGTCGATCTGCACCGACACCTGACGGCTGCCGATAAGCCGCTGCACGCGCTCGACCGTGTCGCGCAGCGAGTCGTTGACCAGCCCGCGCAAGACCAGCGATGCGCGAGCGCGTGCGGCCTGGTCAACGAGCCGGGCGAGCGTGGGCTCGGGCATCTCGAAGCTAATGAAGATCAACAGCCCTGGTCCTGCGTTGGGTTTGAGGGCCGGCTGGCCCGTCTGCGCATCGAAGCCTTTGGCAAGGGCTTCCAGGTCGATGGGTGTTCGCGTTGCGGGCTGGGGCAGCATGTCCACCTTGGGGGTGGACGGCACAGGTACGCGAGCCAAGTCGGCATCCGAGGGCGTCAGATGCTTCCGCCGCGCCCTTTCGATATCGCGGTCGGTGACCACAGGCTGTGCGCGGCGGGCCCGTTCCACTTCGGCATCACTCACAGGCGGGGTGGCTTGGGCCCACACGGCTGCGCAGCACGACAGCAAGATGCCGACGAGGGCAGCGTGGGCAGCGCTGCGCAGGCGCAAGGCGATGTCAGTAGCCCACACAGCAGTTCCTCTTGCGAAACAGCATGAAGGCGAAGTCTTCGCCGCGAACCGGGTACTCCTTGCCCGCGCCCCAGACGATGGTGCTGCGGCCGAAGGGTTGGCAGCAACGGCCGCCGTCTTTCGCGGTGTTCGCAACCGGGTAGGTGAGCTGGGCCTTGTAGGCCGTCTTGTCCATCGCCGGCAGGAAGTACGGCCCGCACAGCCCTGGCTTGCCATGCCAGCCCCAGGCCAGCAGTTCGCGGTGCATCTTGGCGGTGAGCCGCTGGGCCAGCAGCTCGGCCGTGCGCACGCCGCCCATGTGATACGGCACATGGCCGTCGAAGGGGTAGATGCCGCCCTGGCAGCCGGCGCACCAGAACATCTCGGCGATGCCGAAACCTGCGGTGGCGGCCACGCAGTCGGCAGCGCATGCAGCCACCGCGACAGGGTTGGCAAAGAGCACGGCCTCGGGGTTGAGGATCAGCGTGAGCTCGTCGTCGTTCCACAGCGGATCGACTTCGGTCAGGTAGGCCAGGTCGAAAGAACCGCGTTCGAGGCATGGGAAGTCCGTCACCACTTCCAGCCAGTACAGCACCGGGTTCACATAGAAGTGGGCCTGGTAGAAGCTGCCGCCGTCACCGTCGCCTTCAGCGCGTGTGAAGCGCGCAGCGGCAGGCGCCGAGATGCCCGGGTCGAGGTCGATGCCACCGAGCGACGCCAGGCAGAAGGGTTTGCGCACCGCCTCGACATGGCGCGCCGGTTCCCAGAATCCAATCGACAGGCCGATGGTCGGGTTGACGCCGCAACTGCAGACCGGGTTCGACGGGTTGGCGATGTCTTCCTGCCCATCGAAATTGGCGATGGTCGCGCTGCCGATGCTGATCGGCAGGATGCAGCTCCAGCAGATTTCGGTGATGGGGTTGGGGAACCTGCCGGTGCAGGTCAGGCTGTCGGCTGCCTGAGCGAGCAGCGAGGTCAGTGTGAACAGGGCGGCGAGCAGGGACACGAGCGTGAAACGGACGGCTTTCATGGCAGCACCACCTCGTCGATGCGCAGGCGCGCGCCTTCCTGCGACACGAGGGCAGGCACCTGGCGGATGCCGAAGCGCCGCGTCAGCGTGCCCTGCTGGTCGTAGTAGACGGGGATGCGCCAGACCTTCATCAGGTCCAGATAGGACCCTCCGGTCAGGATCGGCTTGACCTTGCCGGCGTAGCGCGCCATCAGCTCTCGGGCCCGGGTCACCTGGCGGCGGTCGCGTGCGTCGAAGAACAGCAGGTGCTTTGACAACGACACCACGTCCAGCGGGTTCTTGCGCGTGCCGGCCGCGAACAAGAGTTGCCCGCGGGCGTCGGTGATGTTGCGGTCCAGCGTGAAGCTCGGGTCGAAGTAGAAGGTGCGTGCAGTTGCGGTGGGCTGCAACCCCGCGACCGGCTGGGGACGTTTAACGGCGTCGATCCCGCGGACCTGAGCTTGCTCGATGAGTTGTTGCAGCTCGCCGCTGCGTTCCTTCTCGCGCAGGCGTTGCTCGATGAAGTTCAGCAGGTGCGGCTCGCTGATGCCGTAGGTGGGGCCGATGGTCCCGAGATCGGCTGTCCACGCGCTGCTCGCGGCTACCAGCATGGCTATCGCCAGAACCGGGCGGCGTACCGTCTTCACCGCACGCTCCGTTGGTCACAACTCACACGCTGGCCGAGTTGGGCGAGTGCGTTCGGATCGCGAAGATGGCTCGCGCGGATCATGCCCATCAGCACCGGGTCACCATCGCCGTCCGCCATGGCCCGGCGCAGTTCGGCTGTCCGAACCTGCCGGCCGCAGCGCTGCTGAAAGGCCCGCAGGTAGGCCTGAGCTCCGTCGTGGGCAGCCGGCGAGATCTGGGCCAGCAGGCTCAGGTAGTCGGCCAGTGGCATGTCGTCGGTGATGGGCATGGCGTCGGCCGGCGGCGCTGCTTGCGCATGTGATGGGTTCGCCGCAAGCCCGAGGCCGGCCGCTGCGATGGCGAGCAATGCGAAGGGAGCTTTCACGATGCACCCTCAGAACAGCGGCACCACAGTGCCCAGCACCTGCTCGGCTCGCACCAGCCCGCTGGCGCGGTAGCGCGAGTCGAAGGAATCGGGGCTCGTGCCTTGCACGTAGTAGTGGCCGGGCGGGATGACTGTCGCTGAGATGGGGTCCAGCGGCCGGCGGTCGTAGGCGTGTGTTTTCGCCTGGCCGACGAACTCGCCATTGATGGCGACGATGCGGCCCTCCACGGTCACCGTGTCGCCAGGCATGCCGCGCACGATCTTGAAGAAGGGCTGGCCGTGCAGGCCCGGGTACGACGTCTGCGCCTCACCCGCGAAGGCGAACACCACGTAGTCGCCGCGCTGCAAGGTGTGCGGGCCGTACTGCACCAGCGCCACGCTGTAGGGCAGGCTGGGCGTCCAGTTGAACAGCACCGGCACGCGTGGCGTCGGGTCGATGAACACGCGGGCGTAAGCGAACGCCCAAACGGCGAACACCGGCAGGTACAGGTACCAGCGCACCCGCATGTGGCGCATGAAGTCGGTGAAGTTGGCGATGAACCTGATGGCCAGCGTCTTCATGGCGTCTCCAGCTTTCGTTTCAGATGCGCCGTCAGGTCCAGCGTGCGCGGTGTCGGGCCCGCCACGGCGCTCTTGAGCACCACCAGGCAGGCGCAGTCGCGCGGCAGTTCTTCCAGCGCGACCGGCAAGCGCTGCGAGAAACTTCGTGCCATCGCCATGGCCCGTTCACGCTCGACGTCGGAGCCTGCCTTGGTGAGGATCAGCGTGAACTGGGCTTCCTTTTGCCGATAGACCTCGCCGACATCGACCACGCCGATGAGTTGCCCCGGTCGTATCACCAGGCGATCGTAGGCAGCCAGCGTGCCGAAGACGATCAGCATCGCCATCATTGCGTTCAGCAGCACGGCTTTCATGCCACATGGCCCCGGCGGCGCAGCAGCTCCGCAATGGCTTCGTCGATGCTCAGGCCCTGAGCGCGCAAGTCGTCGATCGGTGCGTTGTCTTCCAGCTTGTTGGAGAACAGCAGGTGCGTGGCCGGGTCGAGGATGTTGCGTGCCACGCCTTCGCCAACTGGCGAAGAGATGTAGACCTCAGAGAACACGCCGGGCTCGGTGCGCAGCGAGTTCAGCAGGCGCTTCTTCGGCTCGTCCATCGACAGCCGCCCCTTGCGGTCGAGCATCTCGATGGACTCGGGCTTCTGGCGCAGCAGGAACACCCAGTCAGAGCAGTTGAAGGCCGCCTCCATCTGGGCCGAGCCGTAGTAGTCGTCGGCGCTCTGCGTTGCGGTGCCCAGTGAGCCGCCGTACTTTCTGGCGCGGCGGGCGGCTTCTTCGACCACCGCAGCCTTGACCGGGTCGTCGGCCCCGATGTCGCCGAGCTGCTGCTTCAACTCGTCGATGAACAGCACCTTGCGCCGGTTGCGCGTCAGGTACATCTCACCGGTGATCTGGTGCAGCAGCAGGATGTTGACGACGGCATGCAAGTCCGGCCGGCGCTTCAGCTCCTCGTTCTCGATAACGACGAAGTCGTTGTCGAAATCGACGTTGTTGCGGCCCTCGAAGAAGCGCTCGTACTGGCCACCTCGCGCGTAAGGGTTCAGCATGATCGCCAGGTCGCGGATGCGCGGGTCGTTGACGGCGCCCAGTTCCTCGATCGAGCCTTCCTTGAAGGCGTCGCGCAGCGCCGTGATCGTCAGATCGTTGCCATGCGTGCGGAACAGCCGCAGCACCATCGCCGAGATGGCCTTGTATTGAACCTCGTCCAATGGCCGGGACATTGATGCCATCTTCGAGATGGCCGGCACCAGCATGTCGATGTCTTCGTTGATGTCGACGATGCTCGTGAACGGGTTCAGGCAGATGTCCACATCGGGCTTGAACTCGATGTAGGTGCCTTTCGCCTTGCGGCACAGCTTCTCGAATGAGCGGCCCAGGTCGAGCATCCATACTTTGGCGTCGATGGCGCGGTACGACCAGGCCATCTCGTTCATCAGCACCGACTTGCCCGACCCCGGCGCGCCGATGATGGCGAAGTTGTAGTTGCCCAGGTCGTTGTCGAAGATGTCCAACGTCATCAATTGGCCGCGCCGGCCGCCGAACACCAGCGCCGGGGTGCGGGTGCCGCGCCACTCGGCGATCAGTGGCGCCAGGTGGATGGCGTTGGCCATGGTCTTGCGCGAGACGCGGCGCATCTTGGCCAGGTCCTTGTGGAACTTCTCCGACAGCGTCATCGGCAAGCTGGCCAGCAGCGCCTGCCGGTGCATGTACACGTCGGCGTTGAGCTGGAAGCCTCGGCCGCGCCAGATGGCGTTGGCGGTCTCCTGAGCCGCCACCGCCTTGTGCGGTGGGGTGAAGATCGCCAGTTGGTGGTACAGGCTCACCAGGCTGCTGCCGATGTCGACGGCGTTGGCCGCCGCCGTCCAGTCCTGCAGCTTCTTGCCGACGTCCGGCATCACGTCGGCCATCTTGCTCTTGGCGTTCTGCGTCGCCCGCACATGGTTGGCGGTGACGACCGACTTCATGACGTTCGGGTCGAGCACGTGCACGCCCATGGTCAGCAGGAAGGGTGCGCTGTACTGCAGTGCCGGCTGCATCAGGTCGCCAATCAGTGAGCCCATCTGCCACAGGGCAAAGCGTTCGGGGAAGGACTTGATCGAATAGAAACGCGCTTCGAGCACGTCCTCGCCGCCTTCCTTCCACAAGGTCAGGCCACCGGCGTGCGGGTCCTGGATGGTGTCGAAGTCGATGATCTGGTCGCGCAGCTCGCGGCCGTCGTCGTAATGCAGGTTCGGCGCGTCCGTCTGCGAGATGCGGTCGGGGTTGGTGAACAGCGCGCACCAGTTGATGAGATCGGCCGCATCGCAGACCCGGTTCGGTAGCGAGGCTGAGCGCAGCGTGGACGACATCGACTCGCGCAGCGCCATCAGCTCGTCGCGCCGGGTCAGGTCCTCGGCGTCGGCGGTGAGCGCCACGCTCATCATCAGCCGGAAGTCACGGATCGTGTAGTGGAAGCCGGCGGTCAGCGATGTCTGCGCCCCTTGCAGCAGGTGACCGACGCGCTGGCGCGCGAGGCGGTGGAACAGGTTGTCGTTGCGCGCCGGCCGGCCCCAGTGCTTCGACTTCTCGGCCTGGTCGGTGTCTTCGACGCGCAGGTTGGCGTAGCGGCGCAACTGGTCACGCAGATGCGGCGAGGCGAAGAGGTGAAACTGGATGCCGGTGCCGGGCGGGCAGGTGGAGTACAACGAGATCAGCACCTCGGCCATGCGCTCATCGGCGCCGGACTGCGGCATCACCTCCAGCATGAAACCCACGCTGTCGCGGTTGACGAACAGCTTCTCGGCGCTGAGATAGGCGGAGTAAGGCAGCCAGGCTGCGAACTGTTCGGCCGGCGTGTCCTGGGGCTGGCCAAGACCGAACAATGACGGCCGCGCGGAGCGGTTGGCTGAAGAGTGGCGATTCGAGGCGTCGGTGTGCATGGCTGGCCTCAGTCGCTGGTGTCGGGTCGTGAAAGGGGCAGCAGGCCTGGCAGCGGGTTGTCTGCGGTGGGCAAGCGAGGCGCGCTCCGAACGTTGGGTGACAGCGCCGGGCCTTCCTTGGCCTCGCCTGCGGTGTTGCGAGGCGGCGGACGCAGCGGCGTATAGGCGTCGCGGATCTGCCGTTGGGCGTGCTCGATCAACCACTGGCCGTTGTCGATCTGCACATAGACGTAGCCCTGGTCGTACAAGTCGCGATCGGCGTCTTCCCAGGGCTTGAACCACAGGCGCAGGATTCGCGCCGAAGAGCGCAACGGCGTCGGTGAAACCGAGGCGGCGGCGAGCGCGCTGGGCAACGCGGCGGATGCGGCGCGGCTGGGTGCAGGCTGCGGCGCGCCACTGCCTTGAAGTGGCGGCGCGCTTGTGCGTGAACGCTGGCTCGGCAGGTTGTTTTGGACTGCGTTGGCGTAGGTACCGGACACCGAGTCGCACGTCACGCCGTCGGGTGCCTTGCAGGCGTAGCTGGAACTGCCGCTTAGCCCGGACATGCTGGTGCAGCCGGTGAACATGGCGGCGACGCCGACCCACAGCAAGGGCCGCGGGAGTGCGGGCGCGGCGCTCATGGCCGAGCCTCCTGGCTTGCCTGGTTCAGACGCGCTTCGAGCACGGCGCGCTCGACGTAGCCATCGGTGCGCGAGCCGTCAGCCCAGAACAGCGTCGGCGTGCCCTGCACACCCAGTCGATGTGCCAAAGCCAGATTGCGATCCACCGGATGGTCGCAGGTAGGAGCCGTGCTCAGCAGCGAGGTGTCGCCTTGCAGCATGAACCGCTGCCACGCCTGTTCACGGTCGGCCGCGCACCAGATCGCGACTGGCTTCCCTGGCCCCTGGAAAGGAACCAGGAAGGTGTACACGGTGACGTTGTCGATGCCGGCCAATTCGGGCTCGAGCCGCTTGCAGTACGAGCACGCAGGGTCGCTGAAGACCGCCACACGCCGCTGGCCGTTGCCACGCACGGTCTTGATCGCGTCGACCAGCGGCAGTTGGTCGAACGACACCGGTGCAGGGCTGACCGCTGCTTGCGTTGCGCTCAACCGCTGCGAGGCTTGCGCGAGCTTCGGGCCGGTCAGGTCCTTCATCGTCTGCGTGTCGAACACTCGGCCGAAGATGAAGAACCTCGGGTTCTTCGCCGCCACGTAGGCGACGTTGCCGTTCATCCAGACCTCGTAGAGGCCGGCAACCGGCGAACGCGAGACCGCGGTGAACTCGGTGCCGGGATGGGACTTTCGGAGCGTCGAGAGCAGTCTCGATTCGTCAGGGGTTGCGGCGGGGGTCAGCGGTGCCGCGATGGCCAGCAGGACGCAGAGGCCCTTGGCCAAGCGTTGGCGCAGCGGCGAACAGCCCGGCCGTTGTTCAGTAGTTGCCATCATCGGTAGCCTCCACGTAGCGTTCGCTGGGCGCTGCTTCAGCGCGGGTGTCGCGGTCGGCGCTGGCCGACATCGGCACGTCGATGCGCACGCCCTTGGTGATGACGACATCGATCTCGCGGCCGGCATCGACCTCGATCACAGGGAAGGTGTTCTCGGCCAGCTTGATGTAGTACTGCGCCAGACGGTCCAGCGCCTTTCCGACGCCAGTGCCGAGGCCGGCGCGGTAGGCGTCCGCGCCCGATGCGCTGGCGATGGTGCCGAGCGCCGAGGTGCTGTACGTGGTGGACGAAGTCGCCAGCCCCGAGCCGATGCCGCTGACCACGCCGGCCAGCAGCGCATTGGCGAGCATCTGCCCCTGCTTGGTGACCAGCCGGCCGCGCATGCCGACCTTGCCGTCTTCGCCATAGACGCTGCCCTGGATCTTCACTTCCAGCGCGGCACCGTCGGCGCGCACGCACGACAGGTTCTCGGTCCGCAGGTAGGCGCGCTCGGAGCTGATGTCGCCATAGCCAGCAGCGATCACGAAGCAATCGCGGTACTCACCCCGAAACCGGTTCGGCAACACCGAGTTGTCGGACAGGCGAATCAGCACCGGGTGCGGATTCGATTGCGACTGGCCGCCGGTCGGCGCGTCCAACCCGCCCAGCAAGGTGCCGCGCGTGAAGCTCACGGGAAGGAAGGTCGAGACCGTGCGGGCCTCACCAGCGGCAGCGGCAGGAGGTGCACTGCCCGGGGTGGCAGCCGAAGCTGATCGATCAACGAGCGTCACACGTGTGATCGCCGGTGCTGGCGGCGCGGGTGCGGCCATCGGTGCCAGGGGCGAATTCGGCATGCCCGGCGGCATCGACCCCGGCGCCGCCAGACGCGGCGACGGCGGAGGCGGCAACGGAAGGCTTGCAGCCGGCGGCAGCGGTGCGGGC
>JBASTF010000723.1:0-3612 GCA_049274755.1 Rubrivivax sp.
AGCTCGGGCAGCGGCGGCGCCACCGGCGCCGCAGGCTGCACCGGCGTGCCATAGACCTGTTCGGCGGCGCGGTCGACGATCTGGCGGTCGATGCGGCGCAGCCCGGCTTCGGCGGCCAGCGACAGCGTGCGGTCGCAGACGGTGTTGATGCGCCGCGGCACACCACGGCAGACCCGGTGGATGTGGCCGATGGCGTCGCCGTCGAACGGTGCAGCCGCTTGCAGGCCCGCGACCTTCAGCCGGTGCAGGATGTAGCCGGCGGTTTCGGCCTCGCTCAGCGCCGGCAGGTGGTAACGCGCGACGACCCGCTGCGCCAGCGGCTCCAGCTCGGGCTTCTCGAGGATCTGCCGCAGCTCGGGCTGGCCGATCAGCATCACCTGCAGCTTCTTGCCGCTGCTGTCCAGGTTGGTCAGCAGGCGCAGCTGCTCCAGCACGTCCATCGACAGGGCCTGGGCCTCGTCGATGGCGATCAAGGTGCGCCGGCCCTGGCCATGGGCCAGCAGCAGGTGGCCGTGCAGCGCGTCGATCAGGTCGACGGCGCGGTTGCCTTCGGGCAGGGCCACGTCCAGGTCCTGGCACACCCGCTCCAGCAGCGCCGTCACGTTCAGCCGCGGGTTGACGACGCTGGCGACATCGAAGTTGGCCGGCAGGTCTTCGAGGAAACGCCGCCACACGGTGGTCTTGCCGGCGCCGATCTCGCCGGTCAGCAGCACGAAGCTGGCGCCCCGCACCAGGCCCAGGTTCAGCAAGGCCAGCGCCTCCTGGTGCTTGGCACTCATGTAGAGGAAGCTGGGATCGGGCGCGATCGAAAACGGCGCCCGCGTCAAGCCGAAGAAGGATTCGACAACCATCGCGGCGCGAGCATACCCGCGCCAGCCGGCTCAGAGCTGCTTCTGGATCTCCTGCGCCATCGCCGACAGCGGCAGCGTGCGCTCAACCCCACCCCGCTTGATCGCTTCCTTCGGCATGCCGAAGACGACGCAGCTCTCTTCGTCCTGCGCCACCGTCTTCGCGCCGGCGTTGCGCATCTCCAGCAGGCCGGCGGCGCCGTCGTCGCCCATGCCGGTCATGATGATGCCCAGAGCATTGCCACCTGCGCTTTTGGCCACCGAGCGGAACAGCACGTCGACCGACGGCCGGTGGCGGTTCACCAGCGGCCCGTCGACGACCTCGACAAAATACTGCGCGCCGCTGCGTTTCATCAGCAGGTGACGGCCGCCCGGCGCGATCAGCGCACGTCCGGGCACGACGCGGTCGTTGGTCTCGGCTTCCTTCACGTCCACCTGGCACAGGCTGTTCAGCCGCGCGGCAAAAGCGGCCGTGAACTTCTCCGGCATGTGCTGCACGATGACGAGGCCGGGGCTGACACGCGGCAGCGCCGTCAGCACCTCTTCCAGCGCCTGCGTGCCGCCGGTGGACGTGCCGACGGCGACCACACGTTCTGTGGTCGTCGTCATCGCGCGTGGCGTGGCCGCGGCCAGGATGACGTCGGCGGTGTTTTTTGCCGGGGCTGCGGCAACCGGTGCATCGGCACGCGCGCTGAGGCGGCGCACATTGGCGCGGGCCGCGGCCTTCACGGTGCCGACCAGGTCGTCCGAGGCTTCGGTGAGGAACTGCTTGAGGCCGAGCTTGGGCTTGGTGACGATGGCCACGGCGCCGGCAGCCATGGCCTCCAGCGTCGTCTTGGCGCCCTTCTCGGTCAGCGTCGAGCAGATCACCACCGGTGTCGGCCGTTCGCTCATCACCTTGCGCAGAAAGGTGATGCCGTCCATGCGCGGCATCTCGACGTCGAGCACGATGACGTCGGGCCACTGGTGTTTCATGCGTTCGATGGCCAGCAGCGGGTCGGCCACCGCGGCGATGACCTGCACACCCGGGGCCTCGGCCAGCAGGCCGCCCACCACCTGGCGCACCACGGCCGAATCGTCGACCACCATGACCTTGATCGTGCTCATCGTCAGGGCTTTCTGTAGACCGACGGCGCCACCTGGCGCACCGCCGTGCTGATGTCGTTCAGGCTCTCGGAATGGCCGATGCAGAAGTAACCGCCGGGCTTCAGCAGCGACAGCACACGCGCGACGACCTGGCGCTTGGTGTCGCCGTTGAAGTAGATCATCACGTTGCGCAGGAACACCACGTCGAACGGCCCCAGGCGCGGCAGCTCGGTGTTCAGGTTCACCTGGGCGAAGCTGACGCGCTGGCGCAGCGCACGTTCGACCAGCAGGGTGCCCTCTTGTTCACCCTGGCCCTTCAGACAGAAGCGCTTCAGGTAGGCCTGCGGGATGTTGCGTGCCCGCTCCATCGGGTAGTGGCCGGCCCGTGCCCGCTGCAGCACACGCAGGCTGATGTCCGAACCCGTCACCTCCCAGGCGGCCTCGCCCAGCACGTCGGCCAGCACCATGGCCATGCTGTAGCACTCCTCGCCGGTGGAGCTGGCGGCGCTCCAGATGCGGAAGGGCTGGGTGCGCCCCTGGTGTTCCTGGGCCAGCCGGCGCAGCAGCTCGAAGTGTTTGGGTTCGCGGAAGAAGTAGGTTTCGTTGGTGGTCAGCAGGTCGACGGCGTTCTGCGCCTCGGCACCGGCGCGGTCGCTGCTGATGAGGCGGAAGTAGTCGCCGAAGCTCGCCAGGCCATGGGCCTGCAGGCGCTTGCCCAGACGGCCGGTGACCAGGGCCTTCTTCGCCGGCGACAGCGTGATGCCGGCCGTGTCGAAGATGAAACGCTGGAACTGGCTGAACTCGGTGTCGGTGATCGTGTTCATCGCAGCGGCGCTTCGGTGGTGTCGGCGCGCAGATCGTTCAGCGCAGCCTGGTGTTTTTTCAGCCAGCGCGGCAGGTCGGCGGCCGGCATCGGGCGGCCGATCAGGTAGCCCTGGCCGATGCTGCAGCCGAATTCCTGCAGCAGCCGCCAGTCCTGCAGCGTCTCGATGCCTTCGGCCACCGTCACCAGCCCGAGCCGGCGCGACATCTCCAGCGCCGACTGCAGGATCACCCGCAGCGGTTCACGCTGGTGTGCGCCGTGCACGAAGCTGCGGTCGATCTTCAGTTCGGTGAACGGAATGCGTGCCAGCTGCTGCATCGACGCAAAGCCGGTGCCGTAGTCGTCGATGGACAGGCCGAAGCCCTTCAGCCGCAGCCGCGCCAGCACACCCAGCGCCGCGCCCATGCCGCCGGCCACCGAGCTTTCGGTGATCTCCAGCACCACCTGCTCGGTGCGCAGGCCCTGCTGCAGCACCAGGTCGGTCACCTCATCGACCAGGGCGGCACGGTCCAGCAGGCGCGGCGAGAGGTTCACCGCCATCGACAGCTTCAGCCCACGGGCGTTCCAGGCCGCGGCCTGGGCCAGGGCCTGCTGCAGCACACACAGCGTCAGCGGGTGGATCAGGTCTTCCTGTTCGGCGAGCGCAACAAACACATCCGGCGGCACCGGGCCGATGCCCGGGCGCTGCCAGCGCGCCAAGGCCTCGACACCACGCACCAGGCCGGTGGCCATGTCGACCTTGGGCTGGTAGTGCAGGCCGATCTCGCCAGCGTCGATGGCCGCGGCCAAGGCCTCGGGGCCGACCTGCAGCGTGGCGCCGCCGGCACGCACTGCCTGCGCACCCCGCACCTGGCC
>JBASTF010000724.1:0-2305 GCA_049274755.1 Rubrivivax sp.
GCCTGGGCCGTGGCCGGTATCGACACCCGCGCCACGGCGATGCTGCGCCAGACACGCACCCACGAACCAAGCGCGCTGCTGGCCGCGCCGGCGCTGGGCAGCACGGTGGTGGCCGACTACCGCAGCACCGGCCTCAGCCTGGCGGCGCACCCGCTGGCGCTGCTGCGGCCGCAACTGGCGGTCTTCCAGGTGCAGCCGGCCAACGTGCTGCGCCACTACCCCAGCGGCCGGCTGGCACGTGCCAGCGGCATCGTCACACACCGCCAGCGGCCGGAAACGGCCAAGGGCGTCATCTTCGTGACGCTGGAAGACGAAACCGGTGCCGTCAACGTCATCGTCTGGCCGGCGGTGGCCGAGGCCCAGCGCCGGCCGCTGCTGGCCAGCCAGCTGCTCACCGTCTACGGCATCTGGCAGGCCCAGGGCGAGGTGCGCCACCTCGTCGCGCGCCGCCTCGTCGACCACACGGCGCTGCTCGCGGGCCTGACGACCAGGAGCCGCGACTTCCATTGATTGACAAGCGCAGGCGGCTCACGCAGTCTCGCGCTCCGCCCATCCGGGTTCTGGGAGATGGCTCATGAGCAAGAATTTTGACGACCGCGTTGACACCGTTCTCGGCACGATCAAGGCCGTGGACAACGGCCTGGGTGTGCGCATCGAGACCTACTACACCAACCAGCCGGTGGCCACGCGCGAGGCCATCAGCAAGGCCTTGTCCTATGGCTGGCGCGGTTTCGGCGACAAGGACGCGGACGAAACCACGGCGCGTGCGCGCCGCCGCGCCATCGTGCTGCTGCGCATGCTGTTCGACAACCTCGACGAGAGCACGGCGAAAAAGGGCCTGGACAACGCCAACGGCCTGGCCTACACGCTGAACCAGGCCGTGCAGCAGGGCGGCCGGCGCTCGTTTGCACACCAGCTGGACCTGACCCACATGCGTGGCCGCATGGAAGTCATCGGTGTCGTCAACAACAACAACCGCAACCGCCAGTGGTTCACCGACCAGTACGCGCTCTACGACCATTTCCACGCGCTGATCCCCACCGTGCAGGCCGACCGCCGTGGTGTCTACCGCGCCGCGCTGGCCAGCGCCGGCCTCATCAGCTGGGCGCCGAACGAGCCGACGCCGCAGAACGCCCAGCGCTTCGACCAGTTCCCGCGCGCCAGCCCGATGTGCCGGCTGGACAACGGCCAGACCATGCAGCTGAACTGCTGGGAAGCGTTTTTGTTCTGGGCCTACAAGGACGGCAAGTTCACGCCGGCCAAGGGCAAGAAGCTGTATGCAAAAAACGGCGACATGATGGCCGCGCTGTTCGGCATGCAGACACCGTTCAGCGCGCTGACCGCGGTGCCCGGCGACATCCTGACGTACCACAACGCCGGCCACGTCAACCACGTTGCGATGTATGCCGGCATCGGCCCCGGGCCGGCGAACCTGCCATACGTTTTCCACTGCCTGGCCACCGACCAGAACAGCGTGCAGTACGACTACGCCACGACCCACTTTCTCAGCCAGGCCGACATGCTGGCCTTCTACCAAAGCATGTACGGCGTGGCCACGCCCTACCAGAACACGCCGTTCTGGATGGGCACGGCGGCGACCAACGCGTACTACAACGCGCTCTGAATCCAGCGCAGCGGGCCGCGACGACAATGGCGGCATGCAAGTCCCGATCGAATGGCTGCCCGCCGACGGCAGCGCCCCGCAGCAGCTGATCCTGCTGCTGCACGGCTGGGCCGACGAGTCCATGGGCCTGGCGCCACTGGCCCAGGCGCTGCGGCTGCAGTTCCCGAACGCCGCGGTGCTGGTGCCTGAATCGGACACCGCCACCGACGGTGGCCGCCGCGGCCGCATGTGGTACTCCATCGAAGGCATGACGCCCGAGAACTGGCCGCAGCGTGTGAACGCTGTGCTGCCGATGCTGGAAACCTGGGTGCGGGTGCAACAGCGCCGGCTGGGTGTCGGCGAAGCTGCCACCGCGATCGGCGGCTTCTCGCAAGGCGCCATCCTGGCCCTGGCCCTGGCGCTGCAGCACGACGGCATCGCCGGCCGTGTGCTGGCTTTCGGCGGCTGCCTGGTGACACCGCCCGGACAGGCACCGCTGCAGACGACGGTCCACCTGTTCCATGGCGAGGATGACACGGTGATCCCGGCCCAGGGCTCACGCGACGCGCTGGAACAACTGGGCGCGCTGCAGGGCGATGCCACGCTGGACATCGCCGGCGGCGTCGGCCACCAGCTGCATCCGGCGCTGATCGATTGCGCACTGCACCGGCTCACGCACCACATCCCGGCGCGCACCTGGCG